>NZ_JBLROA010000025.1:0-84716 GCF_047921505.1 Micromonospora sp. SL1-18
CCCCCACAGTACATGCAAATGTCCGACTATGGCTGCCCATAAAACCCGGATCTGTTGCCAACCCTCCACCGGCCGCCCCCTCCCCCGCCGCCGCTATGACCTGAGCACATTAGGGTCGACGGCGTGACCTACCTTGCCAGCGGAGACCGTTACGACTCGATGACCTACCGGCGCAGCGGGCGGAGCGGACTGCGCCTGCCCGCCATCTCGCTCGGGCTGTGGCACAACTTCGGGCCGGACCGACCCTACGAGCGGCAGCGGGACATCGTCCGACGCGCCTTCGACCTCGGGATCACCCACTTCGACCTGGCCAACAACTACGGCCCGCCGCCCGGCACGGCGGAGGAGAACTTCGGCCGGCTGCTCGCCACCGACCTGAAGCCGTACCGGGACGAGCTGGTCATCTCCAGCAAGGCCGGCTACCTCATGTGGCCCGGCCCGTACGGCGAGTGGGGCTCCCGCAAGTACCTGATCTCGTCGCTGGACCAGTCGCTGCGCCGGATGGGGCTCGACTACGTCGACATCTTCTACTCGCACCGGTTCGACCCGGACACCCCGCTGGAGGAGACGATGGGCGCGCTGGACGCCATCGTCCGCTCCGGCAGGGCACTGTACGTCGGCATCTCCAACTACGACTCCGAGCAGACCGCCCGAGCCGCCGCGATCCTGCGCGACCTGGGTACGCCGCTGCTGATCAACCAGCCGTCGTACTCGATGTTGAACCGCTGGACGGAGGCCGACGGGCTGCTGGACACGCTGGAGAAGGTCGGGGCGGGCTGCATCGCGTTCAGCCCGCTGGCGCAGGGCCTGCTCACCGACCGCTACCTGGGCGGGATCCCGGCGGACTCGCGGGTGCGGACCAGCGTCTTCCTCAACGAGAGCGACCTCACCGAGGAGCGGATGGCGACCATCCGGGCGCTCGGCACGATCGCCGAGCGGCGCGGCCAGTCCCTGGCCCAGCTCGCGCTGGCCTGGGCGCTGCGGGATCCGCGGATGACCAGCCTGATCATCGGGGCGAGCAGCGTGGCTCAACTGGAGGGGAACGTGGCTGCCCTGGAAAACCTCGACTTCACCACCGAGGAGCTGGCGGAGATCGACCGCCAGCTGGGCTGACCGGCCGCTCAGTCGCTGTAGTGGTAACGGCAGGCGACGATCTCCAGGTCGTCCTTGCTGATCCGGTACACCAGCCGGTGCTCTCGGTCGATCCGCCGCGACAAGAAGCCTGAAAGCTCGCCCCGCAACGGCTCGGGCTTGCCGATGCCCTCATAGCCATTGCGCAGGCAATCGGCGATCAGGTCGTTGATCCGCTTCACGAGGTTGCGGTCGGTGTGGCTCAGATACTGCGACCGGGCGGTCGGGGTGAAGACGATCCTCACGCCACATCCCGGACATCCGCCGGGTCGACCAGGTCCCGCTCCCCGCCCTCGCCCCGGTCCAGCTCGGCGATCGAGCGGCGCAGCACGGCGGCGTTCGCGGGGTTGCGGAGCAGGTAATCCGTTTCCCTCATTGACTGGTATTCGGCAAGGGGAATGATCACCACCGGCTCGTGACCCGAGCGGGTCACCACCAACTCCTCTGCGTCCTCGATCACGCTGTCCAGCTCCGCGGCGAGATTCTGCCGAAGCTGGGTGAAGTTGACTGTCCGCACGGCGCCTCCTCGGACCACGACCTGTACCGAAAACTGTACATCCCGTGCCGCTACCGGCGATGGGGCAGCCCGCGGCGGAACTCGCGCTCTAGAGTGACGGCACCCAGTGATCAAGGAGCTGCCGTGTCCGAGCCGTCATCGGCACCAGATTCCCCCCGGACCGCCCCGGAGTCCGAACCGACCGGCGCTGACGTCCCCGCCGACGTCACGCCGTACCTGCTCGTCATGCCCACCGTGGACGGAGCGCCGCCCGGCATGGTGTGGCCCGGCCAGGAGGGCCAACCCGCCTGGGCGATTCCGGTGACCGTGCCGCCCGGTACCCGCGGCTACGCGGTGTTCGTGCCGCTGCTGCCGACGGGCGAGGAGCAGCCGGTCGAGGTCCCCGGGCAGCCCGCCGCTCCCCGGGTCATGGTGTCCGCGCCCGGCGTGCCCGCCCAGGCGACACCGCCGGCCGTCGAGGCCACCCCGGCCGCCCAGAACAGCCCGGCGGTGCCCTCGACGACCCCGGCCACCGACACGACCGCCCCGGCGTCGGACGCGCCGGCGGCGCCTGGAACGGCCGCCGGCGACTCCGGCGCGGTCAGGCCGGCCGCCGACGCCGGCGAGGCCGCCGAGAACGTTCAGACGGCCGCCGGTCCGGCTGAGCAGGTCTCCGCCGCGCCGACGGTGGTCCCGCCCCCGGGCTATCCGCCGCCGTACGCCGTGACGCGGCCCGTGCTGCACCCCGGGGGCGGCTGGGCACCCCGCCCGCCGGTGCCCCGGACGTCGTTCCTCGGCGCACGCTGGCCCGGCCCGAAGCAGGCCACCGGGCAGGCCACCCCGCTCGCGGTGCTGGCCGGCGCGCTCGGTACCGCGTTCTTCGTGCCGCTGAGCCGGGTCGGCATCGGCTGGTTCCTCGGCTGGCTCACCCTGACCCTCGGCGTGCTGCTGGCGGTGCGGCGGCGTACCGCCGACCTGCCCCGCACCGAACGCCTGATCCGCGTCGGCTGGGCCGTGGCGGCCCTGGCCCTGCTCGCCGTCCCCGCCTTCCGCAACGCGTGGTGGCTGGTGACGTTCTGCGTCCTCGGCGCGCTGGGCTGCGCGACCCTGGCCATCGTCGGCGGCCGACTGGTCCGCTCGATCCTGTTCGGCCTGGTCGCGACGCCGTTCGCGGCGTTCCGCGGCCTGCCCTGGGTACGCCGGCACATCACCGCTTCCCCGGACGCCGGGATGGTCCGCCGGGTCGCCGGGTCGGTGGTCGCCACCGTGCTGGTGCTGGTGGTCTTCGGCAGCCTGCTCGCCTCGGCCGACGCGGCGTTCTCCGAACTCGTCGCCGCAGCGGTCCCGGACACCGACATCGGTGTCTTGTTCCGCGGGATCTTCCTGACCGCCGTCGGCGGGCTGATCGCCGTCGCGGCGGTCTACACCCTGGCCGCCCCGCCCGACCTGTCGACGGTGGACAAGCCGAGCAGCCGCCGCCTCAGCCTGCTGGAATGGGCCCCCGCCATCGGGGCCCTGACGCTGCTCTTCGCCGGCTTCGTCGTGGTGCAGTTCACCGTGCTCTTCGGCGGCGAGCGGCACGTCCAGGTCGCCGGGCTGAAGTACTCCGAATACGCCCGCAGCGGCTTCTGGCAGCTGCTCTTCGTCACCCTGCTCACCCTGGCCGTGCTCACCGGAGTGAGCCGCTTGGCCAGCCGGGAACAGCCGACCGAGCGGCTCGTGCTGCGGATCATGCTCGGCCTGCTCAGCGCGCTCAGCGTGGTGATCGTGGTGTCGGCGCTGTCCCGGATGTGGACGTACCAGAAGGTCTACAGCTTCACCGGCGAGCGGATCTTCGTGATGGCGTTCGAGCTGCTGCTCGGGGCGGTCTTCCTGATGATCCTGGCGGCGGGTGTCCGGTGGCAGGGTCGGTGGATCCCCGGCACCACCGTGGCGCTGGCCGTGGCGATGCTGCTCGGCCTGGCGGTGCTCAATCCCGAGGACTACGCCGCGCGGCGCAACATCCTCCGGTACGAGCAGACCGGCAAGATCGACGCGTGGTACCTGCGGGCCCTCTCCGCGGACGCCACCCCCGCCCTGGCGAAGCTGCCCGACCCGGTACGCCGCTGCACGTTGAGCTGGATCGCCGACAACCTCGACGAATCCGATCCCTGGTACGCCTGGAATCTGGGCCGGTACCGGGCCCGCCAGGAACTCGACCGGCTCGGCCCGAACGCGATCGGCGGGCCGAAGGACTGCCGCAAGGCCGACCAGTTCGACCTGCCCAAGACCCGACGCACCCGCTGATGTTCCGGGGCCGGGCCGTTCTCCGTGCGGCCCGGCTCCGGCCGGCTGGGCGAAACGATCGTCAGCCCTTGACCGCTCCGCCGACGATGCCGCGTACGAAGTAGCGCTGCAGGCCGAAGAAGACCGCCAACGGCAGGGCCATCGACACGAACGCCGCGGCGCCGAGGAGGTACCAGCCGCCACCGAGGGAGTTGACCAGGTTGGCGATCGCCGCCGGCATCGGCAGGTTGTCCGGGTTCGCGAGCCCGATGTAGATCAGCGCGACGAGCAGGTCGTTCCACACGAACAGGAACTGGAAGATCGCCAGCGCGGCGAAGGCCGGCACGCTCATCGGCACCGCGAGCCGGAAGAAGGCGGTCACGTGGGAGGCGCCGTCCAGGTACGCCGACTCGAACACCGCCTGCGGCAGCGAGCCCATGAAGTTGCGCAGCAGGTAGACGGCGAACGGCAGGCCGTACCCGGTGTGGGCCAGCCACACGGCCAGGAACTGGCCGGTCAGCCCCCACTCGGCGAACAGCTTCAACACGGGGATGAGGGTCGTCTGGAGCGGCACGACCAGGAGCCCGACGAGCACCACGAAGAGCACGTCACGGCCCGGGAACCGCATCCAACTGAACGCGTACGCGGCGAACGCGGCGACGAACAGCGGGATGACGGTGGCCGGGATGGCGATGAACAGGCTGTTGACGAACGCCTCCCCGATGCCGCTCTGCTGGAAGACGTCCCGGTAGTTCTCCATCGTGAAGTGGTACGGCGGGGCGAAGGCCGTCCACCAGCCGGAGGTGGAGAGCTCCGACTGCGGACGGAACGAGCTGACCAGCAACCCGACCGTCGGCACCGCCCAGATGACCATCAGGGCGACGACCGCCAGGTGCAGTACGAGGCGGCGACGGGGACGGGCCGGCTTGCGGGTGGCGGCCGCCCGGGTGCCGGGCGTCTTGGGCGTTGCGACCGCGGTCATCGGATCGACTCCTGCACACGGAACTTACGGATGTTGAACGACATGATCGGGACGATCGCCAGCAGGAGGACGACCGCGACGGCGCTCGCCCGGCCGAAGTCCCCGACCGTGAACATCTGCTTGATCATGAGGTTGGCGACGACGTCGGTGTCGTAGTTGCCGCTGGTCAACGTGTAGACGATGTCGAACGTCTTCAGGGAAGTGATGATCATCGTGGTGGACACCACCGCCAGGGTCGGGCCCAGCAGCGGGAGCGTCACCCGCCGGAAGACCTGCCACTCGTTGGCGCCGTCCACCCGGGCCGCCTCGAGCAGTTCGGGGTCGATCCCCTTGAGCGCGGCCGAGATGATGACCATGGCGAATCCGGTCCACATCCACACCATGACCGCGATCAGCGCGAACGTGCTGAGCCGGAACCCGGGCGACTGGAGCCAGCCGACCGGCCCCAGCCCGAGCGTCCCGAGCAGGGCGTTGACCGTGCCGGTCTGCGCCGCTCCCGGCGGCTTGTAGTCGTACATGAACTTCCAGATCACCCCGGCCGCGACCATGCTGATCGCCAGCGGCAGGAAGATGATGCTCTTGGCCAGGGCCTCGTAGCGGACCCGGTCGACCAGGACGGCGACCACCAGGCCCAGCCCGACCGTGAACGCGGTGAAGAACACCAGCCACAGGATGTTGTTGACCAGGGCGCCCAGCGCGTCCCCGTTGGTGAAGAACCAGCGGTAGTTGTCCAGACCCACGAACTTCTGATCGAGTTCGTTCTTGCCGTACAGGCTCCGGACGATCGTACGGACCGTCGGATAGATCAGGAAGAAGCCGAGGAACCCGAGCGCCGGCAGCAGCCACAGCCACGGCCGGATGCGCCGCTGCCACCGCTCGTCCGCCGGGCCGAGCAATCGCTCGGCGACCCAGATGTACGCGATCAGGACGGCCGGCACACCCAGCACCACCTCGACCGCCGTGAGCAGGCGTGACTCCTCCACGTGCACCTCCCGGCCGGACCGCCGGATCGTCGAGGGTGGGGGTGGCGGGCCACCCCCACCCGGCCGGGTCAGGACGTGTATGCGTCCTTCTGGGCGTCGTCCAGGTCGGAGAGCACCTGGTCGACGGTCTTGCTGCCGTTGGTGAGCGCCACCATGGCCTTCCAGAACGCGTCGTTCATCGCGGTCGGCATGCTGTCCGACGCGTCGAAGACGAAGACCTTCGCGTTGGCGAGGATCTCGGCCGACCGCTTGCTGACGTCGTCCGGGTAGCTCGCGGCGTTCTTGTTCGCCGACAGGGCACCACCGGCCTTCACCCAGATGTCCTGCGCCTGCGCCGTCACCAGGTACTTCATCAGCGACTTGGCCGCCGGGGTGTCGTGGAACATGCCGAAGAGGTCGCCCGCGCCCTCGACCGCGCCGGTGAACTGGGGGTCGATGTCGGGGAACGGCATGAAGTTGTAGTCGGTGCCCGCGGTGTGCGACTTGAACTGGCTGAACCCGGTGATGAAGCTCGCCTGGTGCAGGAACTCGCAGCCGGGCGGGTTGGCGAACAGCGGGTCACCGGCGTCGCCGAAGTTCGTGGCCACCGCAGTCTTGCCGCCGCCGTAGCTGCCGGCGACCACCTCGTCGGCGTACATCTGGAAGGCCTTCTTGACGGCCGGGTCGGACCACTTGACCTTGCCCCCGTACCACTTGGTGTAGACCTCAGGCCCGGCGGTACGCAGCACCAGGTCCTCGATCCAGTCGGTGGCCGGCCAGCCCGACGCCGCGCCCGACTCCAGCCCCAGGCACCAGACGGACCTGGCCTGGCCCTGGTTCGCCTTCGCCTGGCTCGTCAGTTCGGTCCACGTCTTCGGCGGGTTCGTACCGTAGTCGTGGACCTTGGGGTTGTACCAGATCAACCCCTTGATCGCGGCCTTGATGAAGACGCCGTGGATCCTGCCCTCGGCCTTGCCCAGCTCGACCAGCGCCGGCGCTGTGTCGCGCCGGTACGTCTCGACGTCCAGCACGTCGTCCAGCGGCAGCAGCTTGCCCGCCTTGGCGTACTCGGCCAACTGCCCGGGGCCTGGCAGCCCGGCGAGATCCGGCAGTACGCCGGAGGCCACGCCGGTGGTCAGCACGGTGTTGATGTCGCGGGTGCCGGTGTACTTGACCTTGGCGCCCGTCTCCTTCTCCCAGGGTTCGACCATCTTCAGGAACGCGGCCTGCTCGTCACCGCCCCAGGTGCCGATCACGTTGACCGTCTTGCCCTTGAGATCGTTGTCGTTCGACGACGAGCCGCCGTTGGAACAGGCGGTGGTCGCGAGCGCAAGCACGGCCAGCGGGACCATCCGCCGCAGCCACGGGTTCATGGGTGGTTCTCCTTCCACTCGGCATGTCTGAGCCGATGCCGGCCGCTGAACGGACGGACATGGCCTGTCAAATGCGCCAGAAAGCGGACATTCCTATGCGTCAATGCGAGCCGGGCAACGCACGGTGACCTGGAAAACATCTCGACCTACTATTCATGTCCGTCGATGCGTGATAGAAATTCTACGGGCCGGCCTCCGTTTCGCAAATAGCTACCCCTGCTGCGAATGAGGAGATGCCATGTCAACGACCCGTCATCCAGTGCGCCGCCGCATGCTCACCCTGCTCCTCGCCGGCGTGGCGGCGATCGGCACCGCGCTCGGCTTCAGCACCCCCGCCTTCGCGATCACCCACGCCAGCGCCACCACCCAGTTGCGCAACGCCGGCATCAGCTGGGTCTCCAGCGGCAACTGCAGCGACCGCAACAACCCGACCTGCACCTCGTTCGAGGGCATCCGGCAGTCCACCATCGACGGCATCATCACCTTCAAACGGGCCAGCGGCTGCGCCATCACCATCACCGGTGGCACCGAGACCGGGCACGCCGGCGGCACGTACAGCCACTGGAACGGCTGGAAGGTGGACATCGGCAAGACGACCTGCGTCTACAACTACATCTCGCAGTACTACACATACCAGGGCTACATCTCTGGCTGGGGCTACCAGTGGAAGGCCCCGTCGGGCAACCTCTACACCGACGAGGGCAACCACTGGGACATCCTCTACTACACCTGCGGCTGCTGACTGCTGACCGCTAGGGCGGCCGCCGGTCACGCCGGCGGCCGCCGCACCGGATGCGCCGATCGAGGAAAGCGCAGGATCATCGCATCCGCCCGTCAGGCGAAGCGCTGCTGGATACGCTGCCGCCAAACCTCGAACGCGGGCAGCGCACCGTCCGGCGGAAGATCCTTCCGTGCCTCGTCGGTGACGGCGGCCGCGTCCTCTGGCGACATGCCGCAGAAGATGGCCGCGGCGGTCCGGGTGTTGTCGTTGACCAGGTTGGCTCTGGCTCGGGTCGTCGAGGCGAGGGCACCGCCCTGCGCCACCTGCGGGCGGTACGACCCGGCCAGCTCCCAGAACTGCTTCAGCTCCGGCTCGTTGGCGCCACCGGCGTACGTCGCGGCCAGCCCGGCGCCGCTCCAGAGCTCGGCGCGTCGGCCGGGGTCGAACTTCTCGATGAGCGTGGCGACCCGGGCCACGTCGGAGCCGCCGACGAACCAGAGAGCCCGACCGATTCCCTGATCGATGGCCCGGTTGACGTAGTTCGGGTATTCCTTCGGCCATGGGAAGCCCGGGTCCTGGTACTGGGCGTGGACGTACTTGTCGGTCTTGAAGAACGCCTGGTGGAAGCCGTATCCGTCGAGGGTGCGCCAGCGCAGCATCGGGTCGGCCGGCAGGAACACCCGCCACCGGAACCGCGGCATCCGCGCAAGCGCGAAGCCGAGGCCGACGTGGACCTGGTGCGGCACGTTCTTGGCCGGCCCGGCGAGGAATCGGGCCACCCGGTCGTGCCGGTGCAGCGACATCACGTCCAGCAGGGCGAGACCCATGGTCGCGCCCTCGTACGAGAAACCCTGGTACTGCCGCTCGATGGCCTGCAGACGGGCACCGGTCTCGATGGGATCACCGGTTTCGAGGGCGTGTCCGAAGCCTTCGCGAAACCACTTGCTAACCGATTCCAACAATTCCCGCGATGCGTCGTTCTTGACGTGGAAGCCCCGGACCTCGGCGCGATTCTGATCCGGTTTCGGCACCAGAATGCGGCGTCGTAGGGTCCCCAAACCGCCGGCCATGAAGAACCTCCGTAGTTGCCTTCAGCTGTCGTCAGTTATATGGCATCCGGGGGAACCAGCCGATCCCGAACATCGACGGCACCCGGACATCCCAATAGACTACGGTGAATACGCCGAGGGCGAGTAGCAGGGAGCCGGTGATCAGCACGGTGCGCGACGGGCTGCCGGCGAGCCACCGCAGGAACCCACCGCGGCTGGCCACGATCGCCAGGGCGAAGAGCATCGCGACGATGGCGATGTTGCCCAGCGACTGCAGGATGAACGCGCCGGCGCCGTAGATCGGGTTGCCGGTGTCCACGGCCCAGTGGAACAGCTTGTTGAACAGCGGGTAGGGCCGGCCGATGAGGAACCCGCCGACGAGCGCCCCCAGCGCGACCACCCGCCCCACCGGCCGCTGCGCGAACGGGTCGGGCACCACTTTGAGCGCCGCCAGTCCAAGGTAGACGAACGCCAGGCCGATGATGCCGAAGACGACCGAGGACTGGATGAGCCGCACCGGTACGCCGCCAGCCGTCTCGGTGGAGAGCTGCGGAAGCCGCTCCCCCAACAAGACTCCGACGAAGCCGTAGACGCCGGACACGATCACCATGCCCAGGGCGAGCCAGCCGATCGGCCGCAACAGCGCCGCCACGCTTGGCCCGCGCTCGGCTGCCGGCAACGGCTGCGGCCGGCTCGCCGCGGCCGCGGAGCTTGCCGCGCCGCTGGCGTGGCTCATCGGCCCGATGGACGCCGCCATGGCGATGTTGCAGGCCGTGAAGGTGCCGGCCAGGCCGGAGACGAACGCGAACAGCAGACCCGCGATCGTGCCGCCGATGGCCGTCCCCTTGGCGTCGTGGCCGAGGAGAGCGTTCGCGACGTTGTCGCCGATGACCTTGTCGACCAGCTCGTACGACCAGAGAACCGCCAGCAGGATGCCGGCCGCGACGCTGATCGCGATGACTCGCCATGGCCGGCGTGGCCGCGGGAGGAGATCGATGGCGGCAAGAGCGGACTTCTGTCGCTGAGTGGCACTCATGCCGCACCCCGCATCGGTCACGTAACGACGATCAACATTGCGAGTATCCCGTCAGCCACTCGGGGCTCGCACCTCCCAGCTTGCGGTGTGGCCGAGGTGAGCCCGGCGGATCATCGGGTCGGCCCCGGATCTGCCGAGATCGCCCGCACCAGTGCACCCAGGCCGTGGGCGAGTGCGCGCCGCTCGTCGGCGGTCAACGTGTCCAGCCACCGGGCGTGCTGGGCGCGCATGGCCTCCCTCGTCCGGGCCGCGGTCTGCTCGCCCGCGACGGTCAGCGCGACCTTCTGGAAGCGCCGATTGCGGGGATCGCGCTCCTTCTCGACCCAGCCCTTCTGCATCATGCCGTGCACCAGCCGGCTGACCGTGCTCTTCTCCAGCCCGAGGTAGGCGCCGAGCTCGTGCTGCGTCGCCGGGCCCGCAGCGAGCCGGGCGAGGGCCAGCGACTCGGAGACCGACAGGCCGAGGGACGGCGAGGCCTGAGACGGGTCGAGCACGCCGCGCAATCGCAACAGGCGGCTCATCGCCAGCTCAAGGACGTCGTGCAGGTCGTCGGACAACGCCCACCTCCCACAACTGTGCCGCGTAACCTTGCCCGTGGGGACAGTTGTACCGCACAACTCGGGGGGTTGCCATGTTCGCCGTCTGGGGCCGAGCCGTGGTCAAGATCCGTTGGTTTGTACTGCTCGGGGGCGCGGCCCTCGCGGCCGTCGGTCTCGTCTGGGGCACCGGCGTCTTCGGGGTACTGACCAGCAGCGGGTTCGACAACCCCGACAGCGAGTCGGTCCGCGCGTCCGAGCGGATCGTCACGGAGCTGGGCCGGCAGCAGGACGTGGACGTGGTGGCGCTCTACTCCAGCCGTACGGCCACGGTCGACGATCCCGCCATGCGTGACGCGGTCACCGCCACCGCCGACGTCGTACGCCGACGCCCCGAGGTGGCCACCGTCGTCACCTACTACGACACCCATGTGCCGGCGCTGGTCTCACGCGACCGGCACGCCACGTACGCGGCGATCACGCTTCGAGCCGGGGACGACGACAGCAAGCGGGACGCGTACGAGGCGATGCGCGACGCGCTTCCCGCGCCCGGGCTGACCACTCAGGTGGGCGGCCTCGTGGCCTTCGCGTTCGACACCGACGAGATGGTCGCGAAGGACATCGCGCGCGGCGAGATGCTCGCCTTCCCCGTCGTGCTGGTCCTGCAGGTGTTCATCTTCGGCGGCCTGGTCGCCGCCGGCATGCCGCTGCTCATCGGGGGCCTCGCGATCCTCGGCGCGCTGACCGCGACCCGGCTCATCACCACGTTCACCGACGTGTCGACGTTCGCCGTCAACACGATCACCCTGCTCGGCCTCGGCCTGGCGATCGACTACTCGCTGCTGATCATCAGCCGCTTCCGGGAGGAACTGCGCGACGGGCACCCCACGCCGACAGCGGTGGGGCGGACCATGCTCAGCGCGGGACGCACGGTCCTCGTCTCCGGGCTCACGGTCGCCCTCGCCCTGGCCAGCTTGCTGATCTTCGACCAGGTCTTCCTGCGTTCGATGGGGATGGGTGGCATGGCCGCGGTGGTGGTGGCCATGCTCGGCGCGCTCACCGTGCTGCCGGCCATGCTGGCGATCCTCGGCCCGCGGATCAACGCCCTGCGGATACCGCTGCCGTGGCGCCGCGCCGAGGCCAAGCCGGCGGACGACATCGAGCACGGCACCTGGGCCCGGCTCGCACACAGCGTGATGCGCCGCCCGGCGCCATACCTCGTGGCCGTCGCCGCGATCCTGGCCGTGTTCACCTCGCCCTTCCTGCGGGCCCAGTTCGGCGGCGCCGACGAGCGGGTGATGCCGCCCGGCACCGAGGCGCGGGCGGTGTCCGAGCGCGTGGCCACAGAGTTCTCGGGCGGGTCGGCCGCCCCGATCGAGACGCTGGTGACGGGTGCCTCGGACAACCAGGTCGAGCGGCTCATCGGCCAGATCAGGGCGGTGCCCGGGGTCACCGCCGCCACGATGACCGCCTACCGCGGTGACGCGACGCTGATCTCGGTCAGCTACACCGGCGAACGGACCGGGGATCAGGCGTACGCCGCCGTGCGCACGATCCGGGACCTGCCCGTACCGGACGGCGTCGAGGTGCTGGTCGGCGGGCGTTCGGCCAAGGACGTCGACCGGCTGGACAGCCTCGCGGACCGGCTGCCCTGGATGGCGCTGCTCATGGCGATGGCGACGCTGGTCCTGCTGTTCTTCGCGTTCGGCTCGGTGTTGCTGCCGATCCAGGCGGTGGTGATGAACATCGCGTCGATCGCCGCGTCGGCCGGCGTCCTCGTCTGGATCTTCCAGGACGGTCACCTGGCCGGCCTGCTCGACTTCACGCCGACCGGCTTCATCGAACCGACCATCCCGATCCTCATCCTGGTCATCCTCTTCGGCCTGGCCACCGACTACGAGGTCTTCCTCGTCTCGCGGATCCGTGAGGAGTGGGACCGTACCGGCGACCACCCCCGCGCGATCGCCGTCGGCCTGCAGCGCACCGGACGGATCATCACCGCGGCGGCGCTGCTGCTGATCGTGGTGGTCGTCGGCTTCGCCACGGGAGGGATCGTGTTCACGAAGATGATCGGCGTCGGCATCATCGTGGCCGTCATCGTGGACGCGACCCTCGTACGCGCGCTGCTCGTACCGGCCACCCTGCGCCTCATGGGCAGGTCGACCTGGTGGGCGCCCGGCCCGCTGGCCAGGGTGTACCGACGGTACGGCCTGCGCGAGGGCACCGAACCGCAGCGGCAGGAGGCCGCCCTGGACACCTGACCCTCCGCTGTGGGGAGACGGGCCGGCCGCACCCCGGCCCGACCTCCGGCTCCGGTCAGCCGGCGGCCCCCGTGATGGCGGCACCGAGGTGATCGGCATTGGTGCGGAAGACGCTCAGCAGGTCGAGGTCCTCGCCGGGATAGTTGATGATGTCGACCCTGACGGCGCCGGCGATCTGCGGGTTGAGTCCGGGCAGGTGGCCGTTGGCCAGCTGGATCTTCGGCTTCTTGCCGGACAGGTCGGCGAGTTGGCTCGGCGTCACCGGCTCCGGCCCGTACGTGCCGGCGACCGGTATGCCGGCGAAGTCGGCCCAGTAGGCGACGAACACCTGTGCCACGGCGGTCGTGTTCAGTGAGGTGTTCTTGAGCTTGCCGGACAGCGAGGCGTACTCGGCGTTGAAGGTGTCGAGCCAGCGGGCCGCGGCCGCCCCCGTGCCGAACAGCTGCCCGAGCCGGGTCACCTCCGACGTGATCTTCGCGGGGGTGTTCTCCGGCTCGACCATGACGAGCTTGGCACCCGAGGCCACGGCCTCCTTGAGCCGTGCGGCGAAGCCGTCGAACGGCGTGTACAGCACGTAGTCGGCGCTGGCGACGGCCGCCAGGTCGCTCGGCTTGGGGTCGTAGTCCGGCGGATGTTGGATGTTGGCCGGCGCGACCAGTTTGACGTCGGTGGCTCCGGCGGCCTTGGCCAGCGCGCCGACCCAGGTGGTCGAGGCGACGACGACCGGCGCGTCGCTCCCCGACCGGCCAGCCGGCTTCCGGTCGTCAGTGCTGCCACATGCGGTCGTTGACAGGAGCAGGGCTGCCGCCGCCAACGCGGCGAGCAGCGCGGCGGGCCGGGACAATCGCATCGAGGGCTCCTTCGGGGATCAGATACGTGATCAGCGTGAGCAGGCCACCGGTGAGCACCAGGACGGGACCCGGCGGCTGGTCGAGGAGAAGCGCGACGGCGAGGCCGGTCATGTTGCCGACCACGCCGAGGACCACCGCCCAGATCGCCATCGACCGCAGCGATCGGGCCAGGTTGAGCGCACCGATGGCCGGGAGGATGGTCAGCGCGTCGACCAGGAGCGCCCCGGTGAGGCGGATGGACGCGCCGATCGCGACGGCGATGACCACCAGCAGCGCGAGCATCAGTGGTCCGGCCGGTACGCCCGAGCACATGGCGAGCTCGCGGTCGAACAGCAGCAGCGCGAGCTGCCGGCGGTATCGCCAGAACAGCACGTGTACGGCGGCGGCGACGACGCCGAGCACAACCAGGTCGATCTCGCGGGTGGCCAGGATCGAACCCCACAGCAGCTCGAACGCACCGCTGGCGTTGACGCCGGACAGTGACAGCACCAGAAGGGCACCGGCGATCGCGAACGTCATCAGCAGGCCCATCGCGCCCGGCAGGCCGGTGGGGCGGCGCGCCAACGGCGTCACCCCGGCCCCGGCCAGGGCGCACGCGACGAGCGCGGACAGCAGCGGGTCCACGCCGATCAGCAGCCCGATCGCGATGCCCAGCAGCGCGACGTGCATGACCGCGAAGCGCACCGCGATGATGTCCAGGCCGATGATGAAGACCCCGACGACGGGCAGCCCGATCGCGGCGATCAGGAGACCGAACGCCGAGCGCTGCAACGCCGGAAGGGCGAGGAGGTCCATGAGGTGTGCCATGTCAGATCACCCGCAACCGGCCGGCGGCCATCTCAGCGACTCGGTCACAGGCGTGCGACATGGCGCGGTCGTGCGATACCACGATCACCGTGACCGGGAGCCGGGCGAGGATCGTGGCGACCTGATCCTGCCCGTCGAAGTCCAGCGCAGCGGTCGGCTCGTCGGCGAAGAGCGCCTGCGCGCCCGCGGCCACCGCGCCCAGGGCCCGCGCCAGGAACACGCGCTGGAGCTGCCCGCCGGAGAGCGTCTGCAGGGGGCGCGGGCCGAGCCCGGCGACACCGAGCCGGGCCGCGGCGTCCTGGGCGGCGTCCCAATGCCCGCCGCTTTCCAGCAGCTCGTCGACGAGGAGTGGAAAACGCCCCGGCGCGAGGCGCTGCGGTACCCAGGCGACCTGCCGGCGGCGGGCCGCCCAGTCAGCGGCTGCGCGGGGGACGAGCCCGCCTACCGAGACCGTCCCGCTGGCCAGCGGGTGCAGCCCGAGCGCGGCCCGGAGCAGCGTGGTCTTGCCCGACCCGTTGGCGCCGGTGAGCGCGACGTGTTCGCCGGCCGCCACGTGGAGGTCGACCGCGGCCACCGCGGTGCGGCGGCCGTACTGGCACGTTGCCGCGGCGAACCGCACATCGGCCGCGATGCCGCCCTGGCCGCTCATGCCGTCACCTCGCTTCGCTCGGCGCCGCCATGAGGCACCACGGCGCTGCACCGATGATTCGCTCGCTGACGCTCGCTCATCGCGCCTCCACCGGCTGCGCCGAGGCGGTCCGCGACCCGGCCGCCAGGACTCCCGAGGCGGCGAACACGACGCCGGCCGCCACCCACGCGACGCCGTAGCCGAGGTGGTCCGCGGCGACCCCGAACGTGGTCGGGCCGATCACGAAGCCGCTGAAGAAGCCCAGTGACACCAGCCCGGACATGCGCCCGGTGGCACCGCCGCGGCGTACCACGGCGAGCATCGACACCGCGTTCGCGGCGCCCGCGGATGCGCCCACGCCGATCGCACCGATCCAGACCAGCCCCGACCAGACCGGCCCGGCCAGCCACACCAGCGCCACGCAGCCGACCGCTGCGGCCGACAGCCACGACAGCGCCAGCGTCACGTCGGAGAGCCGGTCGGCCAGCCGCGCCCAGAACACCCGCGCCACGAGGCCGGAGACGCCGAGCGCCGCCAGCACCACGCCTGCCAGCCACGCTGCCATCCCCAACCCCTGCACGGCGTAGAGCGGAAGGTAGGTGCTGGTCGCGGAGAGCGCGGTCCCCAGCAACAGCGAATAGGCCATCAGCCGGGCCAGCCACGGGGAGGGCCGGGTCCACCGCCACCACGGCCCAGCGGCCGTCGGGAGCGGGCCATCACGCGGCACCAGCCACCACACCGCGACGAGCAGGGCGAGCGGGAGGAGCGCCGACCACCGCAGCGCCGGGCGCCAACCGAGGGTCGCGGCCAGCACGGGGAGCGCGAGCCCGGCGAGGAAGCTGGCCACCTGTACGCCGGACTGTTTGACGCCGATCGCCACCGCGCGCCGGGCCGGGGGTACGCCGCCCGCGAGCAGCACGTTGGTCGCCGGGTTGGCCAGCGCCTGCCCGATGCCCGCCACGGCGATGGCCGCGACGAGCCAGCCGTAGGAGCTGGTGGCGGCGGAGGCCAGCAGGGCGAGCGTGACCGCGGCGGCCAGGAACAGCAGTCCGCGGTTTGCGCCCACCGCGTCGACGACCGGGCCGGCGACCAGCGACCCGGCCGCCGCCACGGCGAAGGTGGCGGTCACCAGGCCGCCCACGGCGGCCCGGGACAGAGCGAGGTCGCCGACCAGGAACGGGGCCAGGGTGCTGACCGCGTAGGGCGACCACATCGACGCGGCCATGGCCAGCGTCGCCACCGCGGTGTGCACCGTCCAGCGGCGACCCGTCGCACCGCTGCTCAACGCGCGTCCACATTCTCTCGCAATGCCGGTACGGACACGAAATCAGCCCCGCTCGCGCAATTGTGGATTCGGTCTGGCGGCGGTTGACGAGGGAGCGTCAGCTGTCACTCGCTTCGCTGGAAACCGCCCAGGAAATGTCTACCCGCCGCTGGATGACCTTGTCTTCTCCGAGGTTGCTGAACTTTCCTCGCGTTTGCTGAGGGTTCGGGGTTACGCTCTGGCACGGGCGAGCGACAGCGCACTACAGACACATTGACCACGGTTGCGTGGAAGCCACATTCCACATAGGCTCGGAATACCTTTACACCGATGTATAGCTTCTGAGAGGGCAGCCATGAGTAGTGAGGTCACCGCCGGCCAGGATCCCAACGTCGCCGATTCCCGCGCGCCGTCGCATCCGTGGCTCATCCTGATCCTGCTCTGCCTGGCCCAGTTCATGGTGATCCTCGACATCATGGTGATGCAGGTGGCGTTGCCCGAGATCGGCCAGTCGCTCAACATGGACCGGGCGGCGCTGACCTGGGTCATCACGTCTTACACCGTGACGTTCGGCGGGCTGCTCATCCTCGGCGGTCGACTCGCCGACGCGGTCGGACGACGCACGACGTTCCTGACCGGGCTGGCGGTCTTCACGATCGCGTCGCTGACCGCCGGCCTGGCCACGGGCGGCCCGATGCTGCTGACCAGCCGCGTCGCGCAGGGCATCGGCGCGGCGGTGCTGTCACCATCGGCGCTGTCGATCCTCACCACCATCTTCACCGGCAAGGAGCGCAACCGGGCGCTCGGCATCTGGGGGGCCATCAGCGCGGCCGGCGCCGCCGTCGGCTTCGTGATCGGCGGGGCACTGACCTCCGGTCCCGGCTGGGAATGGGTGTTCTACATCAACATCCCGGTCGGGGTGCTGATCTTCGCGCTGGTGCCCGCGCTCGTGCCCGCCCAGCCTCGCGAAGCCGGCGCCCGTACCGACATCCTCGGTGGGCTGATCGGCACCGCGGCGACCGCCTCGCTGATCTACGGCCTGATCCGGGCCGGAGACACCGGCTGGACCTCGGCGACCGCGCTGCTGCCGGTCGGCCTGGCGGTGCTGCTCGGGATCGGCTTCGTCCTCGTCGAGCGGCGCACCAGCAACCCGCTGATGCCGCTGGGGCTGGTCCGCCGGCCGCCACTGCCCGGCGCGGTCGCGATGATGGTGGTCGCCACCGGCGTTCTGCTCGGCATGTACTTCGCCGCCTCCGTCTACCTACAGCACGCGGAGGGATACAGCGCGCTCCGCACGGGCCTGGTCTTCCTCCCGGTCGCCGTCGCCACGGCCGTGGGCGCGCACCTTGCCGCCGGCCATCTGGGCATGGTCGGGCCGCGCCCGATCGGTGCCGCCGCGATGGCGCTGTCCGCGGTGGGTCTGGCCCTCATGGCCTGGATCGGTGTCGGCGGCAACACGCTGACCGCCCTGCTGCCCGGCTTCGTGCTGGCCGGCATCGGCCTCGGTGCGGCGTTCGTCACCGCCATCACCAGCGGCCTGTCGTCGGTGCCGGCACAGCACGCCGGCGTGGCCTCCGGCATCCTCAACACCGGCCACGAGCTCGGCGCCTCGCTCGGCATCGCGGTCATCTCCACCATCGCGGCGGCGGGCTTCGAGGGGCCGGCGGGCAAGGCCGCGGCCAGCAGCGCGGCGCTGACCAGCTTCGAGCACGCCTTCCTCGCCGCGGCCATCGGCGCGGCCGTGCTCGCTCTCGCGGCCGTGGTGCTCCTGCCGAAGGGACGCCTCGCCCCGAGCGACGGGCCGGTGTTCATCCATTGAGTTGGCCAACGGGCGGGAAGACCGACCGCCAGGGCATCGGGCGCGGCGCGGCCAACAGGTCGCGTCGCGCCGACGCCGAACGCAACATCGAAGCGATCCTCGACGCCACGCTGGAAAGCGTCACGGCCGACGGCACGTTCAACATGACCGCCATCGCCCGCGCGGCCGGGGTCAGCCGGGTAACGCTCTACTCGCACTTCCCCACTCGCGAGGAGTTGGTCGAGGCCACGCTGGACCGCGGCGTGGCTCGGGCCGCTGAGCTCCTGAAGTCGCTCCCCCTCGACGAGGTTCCGGCGTCGCAGGCGCTCGCCCTCCTGGTTCGCTGTTCCTGGCAGATCCTCCACCGGCAGCGCAACATTTTCACGCTCGCCTCGACCGCCCTGCCGCCGGCGGTGCTGCGGGCATACCACGAGCCAGTCCTGGGCCGGCTGGAAAAGCTCGTCGTCCGCGGCCAGGCCGACGGCGACATCCGCGCCGACCTACCCCTGGAGTGGCTGGTCGGCGCGATCTACAGCCTCATGCACCTCGCGGCCGAGCAGCTCAGCGCGGGCCTGCTCCCATACAAGCGGGCCGGCGACATCGTGACCACGACCGTGTTGTCACTGCTCGCCGCCGACCATGCGGCATTGGCCCGGGCGCTGGCGCACCCGGGCCCGACCGTTGACCCTGATCAGTGCTGAACGGTGACCACGATCTTGCCAAACTGCACGTTCGACTCCAGGTAGCGGTGCGCCTCGACGATCTCGGTCAGGTCGAAGGTGCGGTCCACCACCGGCGCGAGGGCGCCGCTGACCAGCCCTTCGTTGATGAACGTCTCGGCGCGACGCAGGGCGTCCTCGTCGCCGGTCACCGCGCTGTGCGCGTAGCAGTGGATGTTCAGCGGCCAGGTCAGCGGCAGCGGCGCCGGACGCGGGTCGACCCAGCTGTACACGATCAGCAGGCCGCCGGGCGCCACCGTCCGGGCGACCTCCGCCAGGCCGGGCCCGGCGATCGGATCGAACACGAGCCGGGCACCACGGCCGTCGGTGACCGCGTGTACCTGCTCGACCAGGTCGCCGTCGCTCCGGGCGATGACGTGCGCGGCACCGGCCTTGAGCAGTTGGTCCACCTTCTCGCGGGTGCGGGTGGTGGCGATGGGTATGCCGCCGAGCCGGTTGACGATCTGGATGGCGGCGAGGCCGACGCTGCTGGACGCGGCGGTGATCAGCACGCGGTCGCCGGGGGCGACCTTGCCAACCTCGGCCAGGGCACCGTAGGCGGTCATGTACGCGGCCCACACCGCGGCCCCGGTTACCACGTCAAGGCCCTCGGGGCGCCGCAGCAGCCCCTTGGCCGGCAAGATGCCGCGGTCGCCGTAGACGCCGTTGGTGGACATCGAGAAGGGCCCCGGGAAAGTGCCCACCAGGTCGCCGGGCGCCAGGCCGGAGACGCCCGGGCCGACCGCCTCCACGACACCGGAGCCCTCGCAGCCGATTCGGGACGGCAGCGTCGGAGGGTAGTAGTACCGGCCCATCCGGAAAAAGGCCTCGGCCCGGTTGAGGCCGATGGCGTCGAAGCGTACCTGTACCTCACCCTCGCCGGGTTCGGCGATCTCCACATCTTCGAGCTGGAGCACCTCAGGTCCTCCGAGCTCACGGAAAATCACTGCTCTGGCCATGTCTGGCATCCTTCGCTCGACGGTCCTGCGGCCTACTCCGGGCGCTGCCCGCGGATGGAACAGAATTCGTAGCTGCGCACGACCAGGGCGGGGTTGTACATGAGCTTCTCGGTGAAGGTGTCGACCTCCTCCGGGGCCAGGCCGGCGGCGACGAGTTCGGCACGCTTCTGGCTGACGTTGTTCGCCACCAGGCGGCAGCCGTGCGTGCCGCCGGTGAAGGTCTCGCTGTGCCAACGCGTACGCACCGAGGTCAGTCCCGCCGCGACCATCTCCATGTGGACCTGGTGGCCCCACTCGATGTCGACCTTGGCGGCCAGGACGTTGAAGAGCGTGTCCATCACCTTGCGGTACAGGTCGGCGTCCGCCTCGGTCGCCGCGGCCAGGACCCGTGGCGGCGTACGGACGAACTCGCCGAGCAGCAGCCAGCCGCCCGGCTTGAGGGTGCCGGCGAGCCGGTGCACGACCTCCCGCCGGTTCGGCAGGTGGTGGGTCAGCAGACGGGCGTGGATGAGGTCGACCGATCCGTCGACCGGGAGCGGCTCGTCCGTACCCAGATCCTGGGTGTGGATCTCCACGTTCGGCCCCGGGGTGAGCATGTGCACGTCCTGGTCGATCGCGAACACCCGGCCGGCGGGGCCCACCCGCTGGGAGAGCATCGCGGTGACCGAGCCGCCACCGGCGGCGAGATCCAGGCAACGCCAGCCCGCGCCGACGGAGATCTCGTCCAGTTCGTCCTGCGTAACCGGATCGAGAAAGGCTTCCAGCGGCGTCAGGTGGGCGGGCATGTTGGTGAATACGTAGTCCGCCAGGTTGGTCATCGGGCTCCTCAGGGTCGGTAGCTGAACAGTTCCTTGTCCCGGTAGGTCTCGTCGCGATTCACTGTCTTGATCATCAAATCGCGCAGCCGGTTCACCACCGGGTTGGTGGTGTGGCCGACCTTCGCGACCACCCGCGAGTGCTGGAGAATCTTGTTGGCACGGCTGGTCCGGGCCAGCTCGTACGCGCGCAGCGCCGCCGGCACGTCCTTACCGGAGGCAAGCAGGTCGGCGAGGCGGGCGACGTCCTCGAGCGCCATGTTGGCCCCCTGCCCCAGCATCGGGCCGATCGGATGCGCGGCGTCACCGAGCAGCACCACGCGGCCGGAGTGGTAGCGCTCCATCGGCGGGCAGTCGTGTACGTCGGTCGCGATCATGTCGCCGAGGTCGGAGGAGGCGATCGTGTCCGGCACCAGGTGGGTCCACCCGCCGAGCAGGTCCAGCAGGTCGGCCTTCGTGGTGGCGATGGGCTTGGCCGGCCAGTGCCCCTCCGGCGCCTTGGTCGTGGCGGTCCAGAAGAGACGCTCGCCGTCGACGGCCTCGGCGAAGAAGTGCCCGCCCGGGCCCACCACGACGAATCCGTCGCTGAACTCGGTCGGCCGCTTCGCGATCCCGCGCACCGAGGCGAACAGGAAGCGCGGCTGGGCGTCGCTGGCGACGGTCGCCCGGAGGGTGGAGCGTACGCCGTCCGCGCCGACCAGCACGTCCGCGGCCACCGTCCGCCCGTCGGCCAGTCGCGCCGTAGCCGAGTCCGGTGTGGTCTCCACGCCGACGACCGCGAGGCTGTGATGCACCGTGACCGGGGCGAGCCCGGGCCGGTTGACCGCCTCGGCCAGCAGCCGGTGCAGCTCCGCGCGGAGGATCCCGACCGCTGGCGCCCCCCACTTGGCGGCGAAGCCCTGCAGTTCCCTGTGCTTGAGCACCTTCCCGTCCGCCGACATGATCGGCATCGGGGCCCGGTGCAGGTCGCTCGACCAGCCGGTACGGCGCACGGCGGCGCCGAGCTCGGGATCGATGTGGTCGAGAGCCTTGACCCCGTTGGGAGTCAGCTCCACACCCGACCCGGTGTTGCCGAAGCTCCGAGCACGCTCGAAGACTTCCACGCCGATGCCGCGACGGCGCAGGGCGACAGCCAACGCCAGTCCGCCAATTCCTCCTCCAACGACCACAACCTTGAGTGACCTCATGCCTACTCTCTCTCGCGTGGTCCGTCGGATCGGAAGAAACCGGCAGCGCGAACGCGCCGTTGAGTGGGTCGACGGTGCCCCGTGATCGACACATCCTGGCGTCACATAATGAACCGCGAGCACGGATGAGTTGTCTTCTCCCAGGTTGCTCATCCTGAGGCCCGCCGTCGTCCGGTCCGTGACACGAGGTCTCGCGATTCGTCCTTAACGTGCGAATCAGCCGGCCGCTACCCGGCGTCCGCCGCCGGCTCCACGCATCGGCGCTGGCCGATTAGCTGGCCATTGATCCGAAATCTGCCGACCGACAAAGGACGAAGCAGCAATCTAAGCGAAGACACCGCCGAACTACTCCCCCAGACTCGGTTCGAGTCTGTTGTGATGCCGCTCTCAATCGGGCATCAGACGCCCGGGCACAGCGCGAACCACCAGAGCCCGCTATTCGGGAAAGCGAGGTGTGAAGTGCAGCCTTATGGGATCGCCGTCATCGGGATGGCCTGCCGACTGCCCCAGTCGCCCCACCCCGACGCTTTCTGGCAATTGCTGCGCTCCGGCGGCAACGCCATCACCGAACCACCCGCCGGCCGCCGTTCGGCGGGCACCCGGCCGGGCGGGTTTCTGGAGCGTGTGGACCTTTTCGACGCCGGATTCTTCGCCGTT
The DNA here is from genome assembly GCF_047921505.1 of Micromonospora sp. SL1-18. Lineage (NCBI taxonomy): Bacteria > Bacillati > Actinomycetota > Actinomycetes > Micromonosporales > Micromonosporaceae > Micromonospora > Micromonospora sp. SL1-18. Next base: position 22,498 of record NZ_JBLROA010000025.1, read on the forward strand.
TCACCGCGTGCGGCGGCGGCGATGGATCCGCAGCAGCGGCTGATGCTCGAACTGAGCTGGGAGGCGCTCGAGGACGCCGGGATCGACCCCGGACGGCTCAGGGGCAGCCGCACCGCCGTGGTGATGGGCGCGATCTGGGACGACTACGCCACCTTGACGCTGCGGCCGGGCGCCACGGTTGACACCCACACCCTGGCCGGGCTGCATCGCAGCCTCATCGCCAACCGCACGTCGTACGCGCTGGGCCTGCGCGGTCCCAGCCTGACCGTGGACACCGGACAGTCCTCGTCGCTCGTGGCAGTGCACCTGGCATGCGAGAGCCTGCGTACCGGGGACGCCACGCTCGCCATCGCCGGTGGGGTCAACCTGGCCCTGGCAGCGGAGAGCACCCTCCAGGCGGAGCGCTTCGGCGCGCTCTCCCCCGACCACCGGTGCTTCACGTTCGACGCCCGCGCCAACGGCTACGTCCGGGGCGAGGGCGGCGGGCTGGTGGTGCTCAAGCCGCTGCGGCAGGCCATCGCCGACGGCGACCCGGTGTACTGCGTGATCCGCGGCAGCGCCGTGAACAACGACGGCCGCACCGAAAGCCTGACCGTGCCGAGCGCCGACGCGCAGCAGGAGGTCATCCGGCTGGCCTGCGCGCGGGCCGGGGTGGACCCGGCGGACGTGCAGCACGTCGAAGTGCACGGCAGCGGTACGAAGGTCGGAGACCCGATCGAGGCCGCCGCCCTGGGCGCGACGTACGGGATCGCCAGGCGCGACGGATCGCCCCTCCGGGTGGGCTCCGCCAAGACCAACGTCGGCCACCTGGAGGCCGCGGCGGGCATCACCGGCCTGCTCAAGATGGCGCTGAGCATCAGGCACCGGCAGATCCCACCTAGCCTCAACTTCGCCGCGCCACACCCGCGCATCCCCCTGGACGTGCTGAACCTGCGGGTCCAGACCACCCTCGGATCGTGGCCGCGCCCCGACGGGGCGCTCCTGGGCGGCGTGAGCTCATTCGGCATGGGTGGCACAAACTGCCACGTCGTCCTGGCCGACGCGCCGCAGCCGCCGCGCGGCGCCGTCACCGCCGCCACCCGCATCCCCGAGCGCGACCGCGAACCGGTGCCATGGGTGGTGTCGGCGACGACGGTGTCCGCCCTACGTGCGCAGGCCGCGCGGTTGCACGCCCACCTGGCCGACCGCCCCGAGCTGAGCCCGGTGGACGTCGGGCACACGCTCGCCGTCGGTCGGTCCGCCTTCGCGCACCGGGCCGTGGTGCTGGCCCGGACCAGACTCGAGCTGCTGGCCGGCCTGGACCGGATCGCCGGCGACGAACCCGCGGAGCACGTCGTACGGGGTACGGCCAGCGAGCCGGCTGGCACGGTGTTCGTCTTTCCGGGGCACGCCCCGCCCGCCCCGGAGGCGACCCTCCACCTGCTCGAATCCAGCGACGTCATAGCCCGGCGGCTGGACGAGTGCGACCGCGCACTGCTCCCGCTGACCGGTTGGTCCGTCCTGGACGTGCTCCGTGCTGCGCCGGACGCCCCACCGCTGGACCGCCCCGACGTGCTGCCGCCGGTCCGGTTCGCCGTCCTGGTCGCCCTTGCCGAGCACTGGCGCGCGTACGGCGTCGAACCGGACGCCGTCGCCGGCCACGGCCACGGCGAGGTGGCGGCGGCGTGCGTGGCGGGCATTCTGTCCCTTCAGGACGCCGCCCGTGTCATCACCGCGCTGGCCGGCCAGCACGGCACCGACGGCCGCCCGGAGCAGCTGCTGGCCACGCTCGCCCGCATCACCCCGCGCTCGTCCGCGATCGCCTTCCGCTCCGCCGTCACCGGCGCCCAGGTCGACGCCGACAGACTGGACGCCGGCTACTGGCACCGCGGCCCGCACCAGCCGGTCGGCACTGGGGCCAGTACGGCCGCCCTGTTGAGCCGGGGATGCCGCCGAGTGATCGAGATGGATCCACGCCGGCTTCCGGCCGCTCTCGCCGAGGCCTACGTATCCGGCGCGCCGGTGCGGTGGGAGCACGCGTTCGCCGGCTGCCAGCCGCAGCGGGTGCACCTGCCGACGTACCCGTTCGAACGCCAACGGTACTGGCTGGAGCAGGACGCCTCGCCCGCCGTCGCGCCGGATGCCGGCACGGTCGGCACGCCGCCGGCGGGCGGGCTGGCCGACCTGCCCTCGGCGGCACGGCCCCGGGCGCTGCTCGATCTCGTGCGCCGGCACGCCGCCGCCGTGCTCGGCTACGGCAGCCCGGACGACGTCCCCGCCGACCGCCCGTTCCAGGCCGCCGGCCTCGACTCGATGGGCGCCCTCGAACTGGGCAACCGCATCGGCGCGGCCACCGGGGTGGAACTGCCCGACACGCTCCTGTTCGACCATCCGACCCCGGCCGCGGTCGCGGGGTACCTGCACGACCGGATCCGGGACGACACCGCGTCGAGCGGCGGCCCGCCAGCGGCCGACCTCGACCGGATGGAGGCGGAACTCCTGGCCATCGAGGACGCCGGCCGGCGCGCGAACGTCGCGGCCCGGCTGCGGGACCTCGCGTGGCGGTTGGCTGGCCGCTCCGGCGGTACCCAGGCCGACGACTTCGCGACGGCAACGGACGAACAGCTTTTCGCCGCGCTCGACCACGCACCTTCGACTCGCTGGGTGGGCCATGGACGCTGAAGAGAAACTCCGCGGTTACCTCAAGCGGGCGACCACCGACCTCTACGAGGCGCACGAACGGCTGCGCGCCGTCGAGGCCAGGGCGGCCGAACCGATCGCGATCGTCGGGATGGCGTGCCGCTATCCCGGCGACGCGCACTCACCGGAGGCGCTGTGGCGGCTGGCCGCCGACGACGTGGACGCGATCTCGGCGTTTCCCGCCGACCGTGGCTGGGATCTCGAGGGGCTCCACCACCCCGACCGGCCGGGCACCACCTACGTCCGGGAAGGCGGCTTCCTCACCGGTGCCGGAGACTTCGACCCCGCGTTCTTCAACATGTCCCCGCGGGAAGCCCTGGCGGCCGACCCCCAACAGCGCCTGCTGATGGAGACCGCCTGGGAGGCCATCGAGAGGGCCGGCATCGTGCCCGGCGCCCTCCGGGACACCGCGACGGGCGTATTCACCGGGGTGGACTACAGCGACTACGGCCCCGCGCTGCACGAGGCGTCGGCCGGCTTCGAGGGCCACCTGCTCACCGGCAAGGTCGTCAGCGTCGCCTCGGGCCGGATCGCGTACACCCTCGGCCTCGCCGGGCCCGCGATAACCATCGACACAGCCTGCTCCTCGTCGCTGGTCGCCATCCACCTGGCCTGCGCGGCGATCCGGCGCGGCGAGTGCACGCTGGCGCTGGCCGGCGGCGCGACCGTGATGGCCACCCCGGGCATGTTCGTGGAGTTCAGCGCACAGCGCGGGCTGGCCCCGGACGGCCGGTGCAAGGCGTTCGCCGACGCGGCCGACGGCACCGCCTGGGCGGAGGGCGTAGGCGTGCTGCTGCTCGAGCGGGAGTCCGACGCGCGCCGTAACGGGCACCCGGTCCTCGCGGTCATCCGCGGCAGCGCGGTCAACTCCGACGGTGCCAGCAACGGCCTCACCGCGCCCAGCGGCCCAGCCCAGGAGCGGGTCATCCGGCAGGCCCTCGCCAACGCCCGCCTCACCCCCGCCGACGTCGACGCGGTCGAGGCGCACGGCACTGGCACCACTCTCGGCGATCCCATCGAGGCGCACGCGCTGCTGGCGACGTACGGGCGGGACCGGGCCGGCGACCGTCCGCTACGGCTCGGCTCGATCAAGTCGAACATCGGCCACACCCAGGCCGCCGCCGGGGTGGCCGGGATCATCAAGATGGTCATGGCCATGCGCTACGGCGTACTGCCCAGGACGCTGCACGTCGACGCGCCGTCCCACCACGTCGAGTGGTCTTCCGGTGCCGTGGCGCTGCTCACCGAGCCGGTGGAGTGGCCGGCCGGCGACCGGCCCCGGCGGGCGGGCGTCTCCGCGTTCGGCATCAGCGGCACCAACGCGCACCTGATCCTGGAGGAGGCCGCACCGGAGACCGCCCCCGCGCCCGAGGCCGCATCGGAGGCGCCCCCCGCCCCCGTGGCTGCGCCGCACCCGCCCGCGCTGCCGTGGGCGCTGTCCGCCCGGAGCGCGGCGGCGCTGCGTGCACAGGCCGCCGCCCTGCGGGCACACCTGCCACACCACCCGGAGCTGACCCCGGCGGCGGTGGGCCGGTCCCTGGCCACGACCCGGTCCTCGTTCGAGCACCGCGCCGTCGTCGTCGCCCGGACCGAGGACGAGTTCCTGGACGGCGTACAGGCGATCGAGCACGGAACGCCGGCCGGACACGTGGCGCGGGGCACGTACGGCGCGCCCGGCCGCACCGCGTTCCTCTTCTCCGGCCAGGGCAGCCAGCGGCCCGCGGCCGGTCTTGAGCTCTACCAGCACTTCCCGGTCTTCGCCGAGGCCCTCGACGAGGTCTGCGCGCACTTCGACACCCACCTGGGCCGCTCGCTGCGGGACATCGTCCTCTCCCCGGCGGGGCCGCCGGAGGCCGCTCTGCTGCACCACACGGCGTACACCCAGCCGGCCCTGTTCGCGCTGGAGACGGCCCTCTACCGGCTCGTCCAGTCCTTCGGCCTGACGGCCGACCTGCTCGTCGGCCACTCCGTGGGCGAGCTGGCCGCGGCCCACGCGGCAGGCGTGCTGTCGCTGGCCGACGCCTGCGCGCTGGTCGCCGCCCGCGGCCGGGCCATGGAGGAGGCACCGCCGACCGGCGCGATGGTCTCCGTCGAGGCCACCGAGGACGAGCTGCGCGCCTCCCTCGCCGGCCACGAGGACCACGTGGCCATCGCGGCGGTCAACTCCCCCACCTCGACCGTCATCTCCGGCGACCGCGACGCCGTCCACGACATCGCCGGGCAGTGGAAGCGGATGGGTCGCCGAACCACCTACCTGCGGGTGCGCCACGCCTTCCACTCGCCGCACATGGACGGAATCCTGGACGAGTTCCGCAGCGTCGCGAAGGGACTGACGTTCGACGCGCCGAGCATCCCCATCATGTCCAACGTGACCGGCACGCCGGCCACGGCGGATCAGCTCGCCTCGGCCGACTACTGGGTGAGCCACATCCGCCAGACCGTGCGCTTCATGGACGACGTCCAGCAGCTGCGCCGCGCCGGCGTCACCGCCTACCTCGAACTGGGGCCCGACGCCGCGCTCACCGGACTCGTCCACGGCTGCCTCGGCGAGCCCGACCCGTCCGTGGTCCTGACGTCCCTGCTCCGCCGCGGGCGATCCGAGGTCGAGACTCTCCTCGGCGCGCTCGCCGAAGCGCACACCCACGGCGTCACGGTCGACTGGGGCGCGTTCCCGTTCGGTCCCGGCGCGGCCCGCGCCGACCTGCCCACGTACGCCTTCCAGCGGCGGCGGTACTGGCTCGACCCACCGGAGCGGGGCGACGCCGCGACGGGCGCCCCGGCGCCCTCCGCCGGTCACCCGCTGCTCGGCAGCCGCCTCGACGTCGCGGGTACGTCCGGTCAGCGGTTCACCCAGACGCTCTCCGCCGACACGCCCGGCTTCATCGGCGACCACCGGCTGCGCGGCATGCCGGTGCTGCCGGCGGCCGCGATGGTCGAGTGGGCGCTGCAGGGCGCACGATCCCACGCGGACGGCGGCGCGCAGGCGGCACCGGACTCCGCCTGGGCCCTGCGCTCGGTCACGTTCAGCGAGTTCCTCCCATTCCCCGCCGGGCGGACGATCACCGCCCAGGCAGCCGTGGAGGCGGAGCCGGACGGGTACGGCGTACGGTGCTTCGCCCGCGGCTATCGCCCGACGGCCGACGGCTGGGTCGAGCACGTCCGGGCGACGGCCGCACCGGCCACCGCCACGCCCCCCGGACCGGTGCCGCCGGACGGCCTGCGGGCCGGCCTGACCGAACAGCCCACCGGCGCGTTCTACGAGCGGCTCTGGCGCACCGGCGTGGAGTACGGCGCTGCGTTCCGGGGGGTCACCCGGCTCTGGCACGGCCCCGACCGTGCGGTCGCGCTGGTGGAGGCCGGCGACGAGGGCGCCTACCACCTGGACCCCATGGTGCTGGACGCCTGCTTCCAACTCACCTTCGCGTTCGTCGGCGACGAAGCGGACGCCGTCTGGCTGCCGGCCGCGCTCGACCGGTGCACCACGTTCGCTCCGCTGCCCCGCCGGGTGTGGTGCGAGGCCCGGTGGCGCGGCGTGCAGGACTCCGGCGACGCGGTGGTGGACCTGCTGCTGCTCGCCGACTCGGGGCAGGTACTGGCCACGGTCGAGGGCCTGCGGTTCCGCGCCGTACCGCGTGCCCTGCTCGCCGAGTTGGCCGGCCCGCGGCTACGACGACAGGAGATCGAGTGGCGGCCGGTGCCCGACGCCCCGGAGCGGCACGTGGCCCGACCGGCCGGCACCTGGCTGGTCTTCAGCGCGGACGAGGTCGTCGCGGGGGAATGGCGGGCACAGCTCGCGGCGCTCGGCACACCCGCGGTCGCCCTCGCCGCCGCCCCGGCCGGTGAGTCCACGGGCGACGCCCTCCGCACCAGGGACCCCGACGTGCTCACCGTGGACGCCGACTCCGAGTCAGACATCCAACGCGCGCTCGACCTGGCCCGGTCGGCCACCGGCCGAGTGGGCGGGCTCGTCCTGCACGGCGGACCCGCCCTGACCGGCGATCCGGCCGCGCCCGGCGACCTCGGCGATACCCCTGACCGCGCCTACCGGCTGTCGCGGCACGCGTTCCTGATCCTCAAGCACTTCCTCCGCGCGCACCTGGCCGACCAGCCGGAGATCGTCATCTGTTCGACCGGCGCCGCCCCCGTGGGGGACGGGCCGGCACCTGATCCCGCCCAGTCGGTGCTCACCGGCCTCGCCAAGGCCGTCATCGCCGACTATCCGGACGTCAGGTGCGTGCAGGTCGATCTCGACCCCGCGGCGGCGGCGCCGGCCCTGCCCGCCGTGCTCGACCGGGTCGCCGGCCACCCCGGCGCCGGCCACCTCGCCGTGCGCGGCGAACACTGGTACGAGGCCCGGATCCGGGAGAGCGACCTGACCGGGTACGCCGGCGACCCGCCGGTCCGCGCGGACGGCGCGTACCTGATCACCGGCGGGCTGGGCGGGCTCGGCCTGGCGGTCGCGTCCTCGCTGGCAGAGCGCGGCGCGCGTGCCCTCCTGCTGGCCGCACGGAGCGTCCCGACCGGCGGGGAGGCGCCCCCCGAAGCGGCGACGGTGCTCGACCGCCTACGGGCGCGCGGGATCCGGATCGAGCTGCGCCGGGTGGACGTCGCCGACCCCACGTCGGTCACCGAACTGTTCGAGTACGCCCGGCGCGAGCTGCCGCCGCTGCGGGGCATCGTGCACGCGGCTGGGGTGGTGGACGACGCCGAACTGACCGAGCTGGACTGGCCCCGGTTCAGCCGGGTGCTGGACCCCAAGGTACGGGGAGCCTGGTACCTGCACCAGCAGGCCAACGCCCTGGAGCTCGACTTCTTCGTGCTGTTCTCGTCGATCTCCGCGCTGGTCGGCCTCGCCGGCCAGGCCAGCTACGTCGCCGCCAACAGCTTCCTGGACACGCTGGCGGCGTACCGCCGGCAAGGCGGACAGCCAGCCGTCAGCGTGGGCTGGGGGCCGTGGGCCGGCACGGGCATGGCCGCCCGGCGGGACCTGCTCCCCCGGTTCGCCGCGATGGGGATGGCCGGCCTGGAGGCGGGTCCGGCACTGGCGGCGCTCGCCGGGCTAACCGGTGCCGACGCGCCCCCACACGCCGGTCTGGCCGTGGTGGACTGGACTCGCTACCTCTCCACCGGGGCGCGGCGGCAGCCGTACACGCTGCTCACCGACCTGGCCGCGGCCGACGCCACGGCTCCACCGGCCGATCCCGGGCGTACGGGTGAACTTGCGCGTCTCCTGCTCGCGGACCCCGAAGCCGCCCGCGAGGCCGTCCTGGCCGAGCTGCTCGACCGGACCGCGCGGCTGCTGCGCATCGCCCCGGCCGATCGCGACGAGCTGCGCCCGACATTCCGGCACATGCGCCTCAACGAGCTCGGCCTCGACTCGCTGACCACGGTGCAGCTACGGCACCGGCTGCTCATCGACCTCGCCGCGGACGTACCGCCGGACCAGCTGTTCCGCGGCACGGCGGAAGAGGTGGTCGAGCTGATCTGCCAGCAACTGGCCATCGGTGCGGTCGTGGCGACCGACGACGACGCCTGGAACGCAGGAGAGACCGAGGTGTTGACGCTGTGACCACAGTACCCACGCTGCTGGCCGAACTCGCCCGCACCGGCATCAAGCTGCGACTGGTCGGCGACGACCGGATCGAGGTGGCCGCGCCGAAGGGGCGGCTCTCCGCCGACCTGCGCGAGCGGATCGCCCGGCACAAGCCGGAGCTGCTGTCGTGGCTGGTCCGTACGCGGGACGAACGGCCGGCCGACGACGCGCTGCCGACGGTCGTCCCGGACCCCGACGGCCTGTTCGAGCCGTTCCCACCGTCCGACCTGCAGACGTCCTTCCTGATCGGCAGCCGGGAGGGGTTCGAGCACCACGTCCGGCCGCACCAGTACATGGAGCTGGACCTCGACGAACTCGATCCGGTGCGGTTCAACGAGGCGGTCAACTGGGTCCTGCGGCGCCAGCGGCACAACCTGATGGTGGCGCGTCCGGATCTGCTCCTGCAGGCCGTCCGCGACCCCGCGCCGGTCGACGTGCCGGTCACCGACCTGCGCCACCTCTCCGACGAGGAGGCGCAGCGGGGCATCGAGCGGGTCCGGGCCACCATGGAGCGCCGGGAGCCACCGATCGACCGCTGGCCGTGGCTCGACATCCATGTCTGCCTGTACGGCGCCGGACGTGCCCGGCTGCACTACAACAACAACAACCTCTTCAACGACGCCCCGGCGCTGGTCGGGTTCCTCCGGGCGGCACTGCAGGCGTACCGCGACCCGGACGCACCGCTGCCGGAGCTGGAGATCAGCTACCGGGACTGCGTGCTGGCCCTGGCCGCCCTGGAGGAGGGCCCCCTGGGCCAGGCCTCGAAGAAGTACTGGACCGACCGGATGGCCGGCTGGCCCGACCCGCCCGCCGTACCGCTGGCCGCCGACGCCAACCCGCGGCAGCGCTCGCTGCTGCACCGGCGGGAGATGCTCTTCCCGGCGACGCAGTGGGCGGCCATCAAGGCGGCGGCCGGCGCCCGGGGCATCACCCTGACGAACGCCCTGCTCGGCGCCCACGCGGAGCTGCTGGCGCAATGGAGCGGTTCGCGTCACTTCCTGCTCAACAACATGATCACCCACCGGATGCCGCTCCATCCGCAGATCGGCGAGGTGATGGGCAACTTCGCCTCGCTGTACCCGCTGGAAGTCGACTGGCGGCACGACGAGACGTTCACCGACCGGGTCCACCGGCTGCAGGCCCAGGTCGTGTCCGATATCGAGCACGGGTACTGGAGCGGCGTCAAGGTGCTCCAGGCCTTGAACCAGGTACGGCGCACCCCCGGTCGCGCCGTCTGCCCGTTCGCGGTCGGCAGCGCGCTCTTCGTCGGACAGTTCGAACGGCCCGTGTACAGCGTGCTGGAAACCCCTCAGGTGATCTTCGACTGCGAGTTCTGGGAGCTGCCCGACGGCGACCTGTGGGTGGTCTGGGACGTCATCGAGAGCATGTTCCCCGACGGCCTGATCGACGCGATGGAGGAGGGCTACCGGGCGGCGCTCACCGAGCTCGCCTCGGGAGAGGCAGCATGGGCGGCCACCGCGCTGGACCTGCTGCCCACCGGCCAGCGCACCCAGCGCGCGCTGCTCAACCGCGCCGACACGCCCGTGCCGGGCGGCCTCCTGCACGACCCGCTCACGCGGTGGGCCTCCGCGCGCCCGGACCAGCCGGCCGTCGTCGCGGCCAACGGCACGCTGACCTACGCGGCGTTGAACCGGCACGCCACCCGGCTGGCAGCGCTGCTGCGCGAGCGGGCCACACCGTCGGGCAGCCTGGTCGCGATCGTGCTCCCCAAGGGCTGGGAGCAGATCGCGGCGGTACTCGGAACGCTCGTCGCGGGCTGCGCCTACGTGCCGGTCGACCCGGGGTGGCCGCCGGAGCGCATCCGCTTCCTGATCGCCGACACCGGCGCCGCCGCCATCCTCACGACCCGTGAGCTGACCGGCCACCTCGCCGACCTGGCCGACATTCCGGTGCTGGCCGTGGACCGCGTCGAGGACGACGGGTCGCCCGAATCGGCGCCCACCGCGCACCGGCGCCCCGACGACCTGGCGTACGTCATCTACACCTCGGGGTCCACCGGCCGCCCGAAGGGTGCGATGCTCGACCACCGCGGCCCGCTCAACACCATCACCGACATCAACGGGCGGCACGGGATCGGCCCGGATGACGTCGTCTTCGGTGTCTCCTCACTCTGCTTCGACCTGTCCGTCTACGACCTCTTCGGCACGCTCGCGGCCGGGGCGAAGCTCGTCCTGCCGGACCCGGGGCAGAGCGACCCGGCATCGTGGCTGGACCTGGTCGGCGCGCACGGGGTCACGGTGTGGAACTCCGTACCGGCGATCATGCAGCTCTTCGTGGAAGCCGCGGCCGCGGCCGGCGCCCGGTTCCCGGCGCTGCGGATCGTGCTGCTCAGCGGCGACTGGATCCCGGTCACGCTGCCGGACCGGATCCGGCGGATCGCGCCGAACGCGCGGGTGATCAGCCTCGGCGGCGCCACCGAGGCGTCGATCTGGTCGATCTCCTTCCCGATCGACCGGGTTGATCCGGCATGGACGAGCATCCCGTACGGCCGACCGCTGGCCAACCAGACCTGGCACGTGCTCGACGAGCTGGGCCGGGACGCACCCACCTGGGTGCCCGGCCAGCTCCACATCGGCGGCGTCGGCGTGGCGCTGGGCTACCTCGGCGACCCGGAGAAGACGGAGGCCGCGTTCGTCCGCCACCCCCGCACCGGCGAGCGCCTCTACCGCACCGGCGACCTCGGGCGCTACCTGCCCAGCGGGGACATCGAGTTCCTCGGCCGCGCGGACTTCCAGGTCAAGATCCAGGGATTCCGGGTCGAGCCGGGCGAGGTCGAGCAGGTCCTGCTGGAGCATCCGGGAATCCGACAGGCAGCGGTGGTGGCGCGCTCGTCAGGCTCCGGCAAGCAGCTGGCCGCGTTCGTGGTGGGCGACCCGGCCGGCGACGCCCGACCGGACGGCACCGCGCTGCGGGAGTTCCTGGCCGGGCGGCTGCCGAGCTACCTGGTGCCCAGCCAGGTGACCGTCCTGGACCGGCTGCCCCTGACCGACAACGGCAAGCTCGACCGGCCGGCGCTGGAGGCGCTCGGCGGGACCGACCGCGAACGCGGGCACGGGTACGTCGCCCCCCGGACGCCCACCGAGACGGCGCTGGTCGAGATCTGGGAGTCCATCCTGGACGCCCGGCCGATCGGCGTACACGACGACTTCTTCGACCTGGGTGGGCAGTCCTTCGCCGCGCTCCGGATGACCGGGCAGATCTCGCGGCGGCTCGGTCGCCACGCGTCCCTGGGCGAGCTGCTGGAACTGCGTACGGTCGCCCGGCTGGCCGACTGGCTCGACCGCGCCGAGCGGTCGTGGTCGCCGCTGGTCCGGCTCCGCGACTCCGGCGACGACTCACCGTGGTTCCTGGTCCATCCGGCCGGTGGCAACGTGCTGTGCTACCAAGGGCTCGCCGCGCAGCTCGACCAACCCGTGTACGCGTTCCAGGCGGCCGGACCGGCGACCGGTGGCGAGCCGCTGGACAAGGTCGAGGACTTCGCCGCCCACTACCTCCGCGCGCTGCGCGAGGTCCAGCCACACGGCCCGTACCTGCTCGGCGGGTGGTCCTCCGGCGCGATCCTGGCCTGGGAGATGGCGCACCAACTGGAAAGCGACGGCGAGACCGTGGAACACGTCGTGGTGATCGACGCGCCCGCGCCGGTCTCCACCCGCGCGGTCGACGACGTCCAGTCGCTCCGGTGGTTCCTGGAGGACCTCGACATCGGCTTCACGCCCGGCCGCGTCGGCGAGAACGAGCTCCGCCGGATCGCCGCCGCGCTGGACGCGGACGACCCCGCCGCCGCGCTGGCGCTGGCCGGCGAGTTGGGCCTGACCGAGGCGCAGCCGGATCCGGCGGGCCTGAGCGACGCGTTCGCCGTCTTCCGCGGCGTGGTCCGGGCATGCAACAGCTACCGGGCGCCCGAGATCGCCTCCGCCGTCACCGTCGTGCGGGCCGGCCTCGGCACCGTGAGCGAGTTCGCCGGCCACCCGTTCGCCTCATCGCCCGACTGGGGTTGGGCCTCGCTCTCCACCGGCGCCGTGGCCTGCGTCACCGTGCCCGGCACGCACCACACCCTGCTCACTCAGCACACGACCGCCGTGGCCTGCGTGATCAACGGCCGGCCCCGGCGGATCCGACCGGGAGGCTGACGCCGTGGCTCCTGAGCTCCTACTCGAACTGCACCAGCGCGGCATCAAGCTCCGGCTGGTGGACGGCCGGCTGGACGTGCTGGCGCCGGCCGGCGCGCTCACCCCGGACCTGCGAGAACGGTTGACGATGTCGCGGGACCAACTGGTGGCGCTGCTGCGCGGGGCGGAGAGCGGCGACGACCTGCCGCAGATCACGCCACGGCCACAGGAGCGGTACGAGCCGTTCCCGCTCACCGACATCCAGCACGCGTACTGGGTGGGCAGCCGTTCGGCGGTCGAGCTGGGCGGCATGGCCACGCACTACTACGTCGAGCTGGACAGCGAAGGGCTCGATCCGGACCGGCTGGCCCGGAGCCTGCGCCGGGTGGTCGACCGCCATGACATGCTCCGCGCGGTCGTCGACGCCGACGGCCGGCAGCGCGTCCTGCCCGACCTGCCGCCGTACGAGATGCCCGTGCTCGACCTGCGCGCGCTGGCCCCGGCGGACCGGGAGGCCGAACTGGCGCGGATTCGGGAGCAGATGGGGCGGACGGCCCCACCGGCGGACCGCTGGCCGCTCCTGGACATCCGCGCCGCCCAACTCCCGGAGGGGCGACTGCGCCTGCACGTGAGCGTCAACCTCCTGATCGTGGACTACCTCAGCCTGTCGCTGCTGTTCGGTGACTGGCGCCGGTTCTACGAGCAGCCGGACTGGGATCCGGAGCCGGTGCCGCTGTCCTATCGGGACTACGTGCTGGCCCAGGAGTCGGCCCGCGGCGGCAGCCGGTACGCCCGGGCCGAGGAATACTGGCTCGGCCGCCTCGACACCCTGCCCCCGCCGCCGGATCTCCCGCTCGCCCGCCAGCCGGCACAGCTGCGTGACATCGAGTTCGTCCGCCGGTCCGCCCGACTGTCCGCGGAACGTTGGCAGTACATCCAGCGGATGGCCCGGCAACGCGGGCTCACGCCCTCGGCGGTGCTGATGACCGCGTTCGCGGACGTGCTGCGCCTGTGGTCGAGCCGGCAGCCCAGCTTCACGCTCAACCTGACCCTCTTCGACCGGCCGCCGCTGAACCCCCGCATCGGCGAGGTGATGGGCGACTTCACCTCGCTGACCATGCTCGCGGTCGAGGCAGCGCCGGCGGAGGCGTCCTTCGCGGCCCGCGCCGAGCACCTGGGTGACCAGCTCATGCGCGACCTGGCGCACATCCCCTACAGCGGGGTACGCGTGCTACGCGAACGCGCCCGGCGGCTGGGCAGCGGGCCGGCCGCGACGATGCCGGTCGTCTTCACCAGCGCGATCGGCGGCGCCTCGGCGCCGCAGGCCGCCGACGACTGGAGTTTCTTCGGCCGCTTCGGCTACGGGATCAGCCAGACCCCGCAGGTCTGGCTGGACCACCAGGTGATGGAGGAGCGCGGCGGGCTCGCGTACAACTGGGACACCGTCGACGCGCTCTTCCCCGACGGCCTGCTGGACGACATGTTCAGCGTCTACCACGGTCTGATCGAGCAGCTCGGCAGCGACGAGTCGCTCTGGGACCGGGTGGGACCGCTGGTCGCCCTGCCCGCCGATCAGATCGAGACACGCGAGGACGCGAACAGCACGGCACGCGAAATCCCGCCGCGGACCCTCTGCGAACTCGTCGAGGCGCAGGCCCGGCTCACTCCGCACGCGGTCGCGGTGATCTCGGAGGTCGGCCAGCTCACCTATCGGGAGCTGGTCGAGGACGCCCACCGGCTCGCCCGGCGGCTGCGGGCGCTCGGCGCGACGCGGAACAGGCTGGTCGGCGTCGTGACCGACAGAGGGCCGGACCAGGCGGTCGCGGTGCTGGGCGTCACCCTGTCCGGGGCGGCCTACCTTCCCGTCGACCCGCAGTGGCCGGCGGCGCGGCGGGAACAACTCCTGCGGCAGGGCAACGTACGGATCGTGGTCACCACGCCGCGGTTGGCGGGCGAGCTGAGCTGGCCGGCGGACCTCGACCTGGTGACGCTCGCCGACGCCGAGGTGCGCGCCGCCGACACCGGGCCGCTGGACACCATGCCGGCCCCCGACGACCTCGCGTACGTCATCTTCACCTCCGGCTCCACCGGTCAGCCCAAGGGCGTGATGATCGACCATCGCGGCGCGGCCAACACCATCCAGGACATCAACGACCGCTTCCAGGTCGGACCGGGCGACCGGGTGCTGGCACTCTCCGCCCTCAGCTTCGACCTGTCCGTGTACGACATCTTCGGCATCCTGGCCGCGGGCGGTGCGGTGGTCATGCCCTCCCCCGCCGGCGCCCACGACCCGGCCCACTGGAGCGACCTGGTCCAGCGCCACGCCGTGACGGTGTGGAACTCGGTGCCGGCGCTCATGCAGGCATGGATCGACGCGCACCCGCCGCAGGCCGACCCACCTGACCTGAAGCTGCGCGTGGCGCTGCTCAGCGGGGATTGGATCCCGGTCGGCCTGCCCGACGCCATCCGCCGTCGGTACCCAGCGGTCGAGGTGATCAGCCTCGGTGGAGCGACCGAGGCGTCGATCTGGTCCGTCCTCTACCCGATCGGCGCGGTCCCGCCCGAGTGGACCCGGATACCGTACGGCAAGCCGATGGCGAACCAAACCCTGCACGTGTATGACGGACAGCTCCGGCCGTGCCCGGTGTGGACCACCGGCGAGATCTACATCGGCGGCGTGGGAGTGGCCAAGGGCTACTGGGCCGATCCGGAGCGGACGGCGGAACGGTTCATCGTCGACCCGGTCCGGAACGAGCGCCTCTACCGCACCGGCGACCTCGGCCGCTATCTGCCCAGCGGAGACATCGAGTTCCTCGGCCGAGAGGACTTCCAGGTCAAGCTCAACGGGTACCGGATCGAACTGGGCGAGATCGCCGCGGCGCTGTCCCGCCACCCCGACGTCGCCGACGCCCTCGTACGGGTGAGCGCCAACCCGGCCACCGGGCGGCGGCATCTCGTGGCGTACGTGGTGCCGACCGGCACCGGCATCGACGTGGCCGCGTTCCGCGACGTCCTCGAAGAGCTGTTGCCGAGCTACCTGGTGCCGCACCACTACCTCGCCATCGACCGGGTGCCGCTGAGCGCCAACGGCAAGGTCGACCCGTCCGCCCTGCCGACGCCGTGGGACGACACGGCAGAGGTCGAGCCGGTGGCACCCCGGGACGATCTGGAGCAGACCCTGTTGAAGATCTGGCGCGAGGTGCTGGAGCGCGACGACTTCGGCGTGGCGGACAACTTCTTCGAGCTGGGCGCCGACTCGTTGCACGCGGTCCGAATTCTCGGCCGGCTACGCGACGAACTCGGAATGGAGTTGGAGGGAGACGACGGGCTCCAGGCACTCTTCGAGAGCCCGACCGTCGCCGAGTTGGCCGCGACACTGCGTGACCGGCCATGACTGTCTGGGATGACGTCGTCGTCGGCGCCGGCTCGGCCGGGGCGGCCCTGGCCAGCCGGCTGTCCGAGCGGAGCGACCGCCGGGTGCTGCTGCTGGAGGCCGGTGCCGACCACCCGGCCACGGACCAGCCGGACGCGGCGCCGCTCGGCCGGCCGGTGCTGACGGGTGCCAACTGGGACTACTCCGCCTACCTCGGTGCCGAAGGGGAACGCCCGTACCCCTACGCGGTCGGCAAGGTCGTCGGCGGCTCGTCGGCGGTCAACGGCGCGATCGCGATGCGGGGACTACCCGTGGACTTCAACGGGTGGGCGGCCGCGGGAAACCCCGAGTGGGCCTGGGACCGGGTGCTGCCGTACTTCGTCCGGCTCGAATCGGACGCCGACGTCAAGGGCTCGGACCACGGCAGCACCGGTCCACTGCCGGTACGGCGTCCCGCACCGGACGAGTTCGGCGTGGCCGCGACCGCGTTCCTGGACGCCTGCCGGGCGTTGGGCGTCCCGGACCTGCCCGACCTGAACGGCGGCGGCGGGGTCGGCGTCGGGCCGGTGCCCAGCAACGCGGTGGGGCAGCGGCGGGTGTCCACCGCGGACGCGTACCTCGCACCGGCGCGTGGCCGTCCCAACCTGTCCGTGTGGGACCGCTGCACGGTGACCCGGGTCCTGCTGGACGGCACGCGGGCGGTGGGCGTCGAGGTGGTCCGCGACGGGCACGCCGAGCGAGTGCCCGCCGGCCAGGTCATCCTCAGCGCCGGTGCCGTCAACACCCCGGTCATCCTCCAGCGTTCCGGCATCGGCCCGGCCCGCCACCTGTCGGCGCTCGGCATCCGCCCGGTCGCCGACCTGCCGGGCGTCGGGGAGAACCTCGCCGAGCACGCGATCGTGCCGATCTGGGCGGTGGCCCGGCCGGGCGTGTGCCGCGACGATGAGGTCTGGCACCAGGTGGTGGCCCGGCTGGACACGGCCGGAGGCAACGATCCCGACGTCAACCTCCTGCTCGTCGGCAACGTTACGGACGTCGCGATACCGGTGGTCGGCGCCATCCTGGGCGGCCGGACCGGCCTGTGCCTGTCCACGGTGCTGCTGGCCCCGGCGTCGCGAGGCACCGTCACGCTGCGCGACGCCGCGCCGGGCACCCCGCCGGTGATCGCGCTGCGCCTGGCCTCCGCGCCCGACGACGTGGACCGGCTGGCCAACGGCACCCGGCTCGCCTGGTCCGTCCTGCGCTCCGGTCCATTCGCCGGCCTCCTGGACCGCGTGGTGATCTGGACCGACCGGATGGTCGGCGACGACGCCATGCTGCGCACCGCCGTCACCCGGTTCGTCTCGCCCGCCTGGAACCCGGCCGGCACGGCCCGCATGGGTCCGGCGTCGGACGACATGGCGGTGGTTGATCAGCACTGCCGGGTCCACGGCGTGACGGGCCTGCGCGTGGTGGACGCCTCGGTGATGCCTTCGATTCCCAGCGCACCGACGAACCTGAGCTGCGTCATGCTGGCCGAGCGGGTGACCGGGTGGATGCACTAGCCGGCCGGCGGGCACAGTGGGGAGTCGTCTGGCAGCGGGCGCCAGAGGCTCAGCTCCGGCTGTTCTGCCTGCCGCACACCGGCGGCGGCGCGGCCGTGTACCGGTGGTGGGCGCAGCAGCTGGCACCCGCGGTCGAGGTGGTCGCCATCCGCCTGCCCGGCCGGGAGACCCGGCTGCGAGAGGCGCCGTACGCGCGGCTCGCCGACCTGGCTCCGGCGCTGGTGGACGCGGTCGAGCCGTGGCTGGACCGGCCGCACGCCTGGCTCGGGCACAGCATGGGTGCGCTGATCGCCTTCGAGGCGTGCCACCTGCTGCGCCACCGTGACCTGCCGCAACCGCGGCGGCTCTTCGTCACCGGCCGACGCGCCCCGCACCTGGCCGATCGTGAGCCGCCCGTGCACGACGCGCCCGCGCCCAACCTCGTGGCCCGGCTGCGGGCGCTGGGTGGCACGCCGCGCGAGGTGCTGGAGGACGACGCGACGATGTCCGCACTGCTGCCCATGCTCCGCGCCGACTACGCCGTCTCCGAGACCTACCGCTGGCGGTCCGCGCCGGCGCTCGACTGCCCGATCTCGGTGCTCGGCGGCGCGGACGACCCGCTGACGACGGTCGACGAACTGCAGGCCTGGCGCCGGCACACCACCACCGAATGCACCGTACGGCTGTTCGCGGGCGGTCACTTCTTCCTGCACGAGGCCCGCGCGCGGATCCTGCCCGCGATCCGCGCCGACCTGACCTTCGCCTGCCCGTCGGCAGCGGGTCGGCCGGCGGCACCCGGGCCCTCCGTGACGAGCGGGCTGGCGGGCACCACACCCAGCGGGAGGCTCCCTTGACGTCCCAGCACACTTTTCCGCTGACCGATCTGCAGGCGGGGTACCTGGTGGGAGCCAGCCAGCTCATCGAACTCGGCGGGTTCCGGCCGACGATGTACTTCGAGTTCGACATGGTCGGCCTCGACCCGATCCGGGCGCAGGACGCGGTCAACCGGCTGATCCGGCGGCACGAACACCTGCGGACCGTCGTGGTGGCCGAGGGGGCGCAGCGTGTCCTCGACCCGTCCGAGGTGACGCCGGTCCAGTTGCCCGTCATCGACCTGGTCGGCATGGGCGGGCCCGCCCAGGAGGCCGCGACAGCGCAGGTCCGCGAGCGGATGTGCGAGGCCGGCCCCGACCCGACTGGCTGGCCCCTCTTCGAGATCGTCCTCCATCGCCTGCGGCCGCACCGCTTCCGCGTGCACTTCGCCATGAGCCTGCTGCTGCTGGACTCGCACAGCACCTACCAGCTGATCGACGAGTGGTGGGACCTGTACCGCGACCCGGCCGGCGGACCGACCACGGCGCCGCGTACCTTCCGGGAGAGCCTGCTGTCGATGGTCGCCGAGGAGGACTCCGAGGCGTACCGCACGCACTGGCGGTACTGGGAGGAACGCCTCGACACGCTGCCGGAGGCGCCCCGCCTGCCCCTCGCCGGTCCACTGGCGAACATCGGCCCGGTACGCCTGACCCGCCGCGCCTGCCATCTCACCGGCGAGCGGTGGCGCCGGCTGTGCGCGCACGCCCGCCGGAACCGGGTCCTGCCCAACACGGCCATGCTGCACGTGTTCGCCGAGACCCTGGGGGCCTGGGCGGCCGCGCCGCACTTCCTCCTCAACGTGCTGCACCAGACCTGGGCGACGTCCCGCCCCCACGAGGCCGGCGTGGTGGGCCAGTTCAGCTCGACCCTGCCGCTCGAGGTAGACCTGCGCGGGTCGGGCGACTTCTGGGCCCGGGCCCAGCGGCTGCAACGTCAACTGTGGCGGGACATGCCGCACAGCGACGTCAGCGCGGTGAGGGTCACCCGGGCGCTGGCGGCGCGGCGAGGCTGGACCTCGCGTGCCGCGCTGCCGTACGTCTTCAACAGCATGCTCCGGCCGGAGCGGCCGGAGCAGGCGCCGCGTCGGCCCACCTGCCGGGTGGTGACGAGCAACCTGCGCACGCCGCAGGTCCTGATCGACAACCAACTCCGGGACGAGGCAGGCGGCGTGACCTGCGTGTGGGACGTCGTCGACGACGCCTTTCCTCCCGGACTGCCCGACATCATGTTCGACGCCTACCGCCAGCTGCTGGAGGGGCTCGCGGACTCGCCCGAGGCAGCCCCGGACCCCGTACCCGCGGACCACCGCCGCACCATCGCCCGGGACAACCCGGCTGCGGGCCCGCCCCCGGCTGGTCGCCTCGAGGACGGTTTCCTCCGCCGGGCAACCGGGCAGCCGGACGCGCCGGCCGTGGTCACCGCACACCGCAGCCTGACGTACGGGGAGTTGGAGGCCACCTCCCGGGCGGTGGCGCTCTGGCTGCGCGAGCGGGATGTCGGCCGTGGCGACGTCGTTCCGGTGGTGATGGCGAAGGGCTGGGAACAGGTCGTCGCGGTCCTCGGGGTGCTGCGCGCCGGCGCCGCGTACTGCCCGGTCGACGCCGGCCTACCCGCGGAACGGATCCGCCACCTGGTCGACGAGTGCGCCGCGGCGGTGGTGCTCGGCCAGTCGCACCGGACGCCGGACCTCGGCCTGGACCACCTGTACGTGGATCGGGTGGAGCCGGCCGCCACCGCCCTGCCCCTGACCGAGGGCGACCCGGCCGACCTGGCGTACATCATCTACACGTCCGGTTCCACCGGCCGGCCGAAGGGCGTGATGATCGAGCATCGCGCCGCCCTCAACACGGTGCTGGAGGTCAACGAGCGGATCGCACTCGCCCCGGCCGACCGGGTCTTCGGCATCTCCTCGCTGAGCTTCGACCTGTCGGTGTGGGATGTCTTCGGCACGCTGGCAGCCGGTGCCGCGCTGACGATCCCGGAGGCCACGGCCCGGCCGGATCCGATCGGTTGGGCCACCGCCGCGACGTCGTACGGCGTCACGGTGTGGAATTCGGTGCCGGCGCTCGCCGAGATGCTGGTCGAGGTCGCCGAGCAGCGGCCGGACGGCGGACACCCGCCGATCCGCGCCTTCCTGCTCAGCGGTGACTGGGTGCCCATGTCGCTGCCCGACCGCCTGCGCCGGCGGTGGCCGCAGACACGGGTGGTCGCCATGGGCGGCGCGACCGAGGCGTCGATCTGGTCGAACGCCTACGAGGTCGGCCGGGTGGACCCGGGGTGGCGGAGCATCCCCTACGGGCGGCCGCTGCGCGACCAGACGATGCGCGTGCTCGACCACCGGCTCGACGTACGCCCACAGTGGGCGGAAGGGCGGATCTACATCGGCGGTGCCGGGCTGGCCCAGGGGTACTGGCGCGACGAGGAGCACACCGCGGAGCGGTTCGTCCGGCACCCGGAGACCGGCGAGCGCCTCTACTGGACCGGCGACCTCGGCCGCTACTGGCCGGACGGGACCATCGAGTTCCTCGGCCGGGAGGACCGCCAGACCAAGATCCAGGGCTTCCGGGTCGAGCCGGGCGAGGTCGAGTCGGTCATCCGCGAGCTACCCGGCGTACGCGACTGCGCCGTGAGCGCCGAACCGGCCCCGGGCGGCCAGCGGCGGCTCGTCGCCGTCGTCGCGGCGCCGGACGGCCCGCCGCCCGACAGCGCGGCCGTCGCCGACCATCTGCGCGCGCGCCTGCCGCACTACATGGTTCCCGGCCAGATCCACGTCGTGGACCGCATGCCGCTGTCCGCCAACGGAAAGGTCGACGTCGCCCGCGCGCTCGCCGGCCTCGCCGCGCCGGCGGCCGCACCCACCGGGCACGGAGCCGACAGCCCGCTGGCGCGGCGGCTGGACGACCTGTGGGCGGAACTCCTCCAGGTACCCGTGGTCGGCCCGGACAGCGACTTCTTCGCGCTGGGCGGCAACTCCCTGCTCGCGCTCCGGCTGGTCAACCGGCTCCGCACCGACCTGGGCGTGGACCTGCCGTTCGGCCACATCTTCGAGGCGCCGACGCTCGGCGCACTGGCCGCCCGGATCCAGGACGGGCGGCCCAGCACCACCTGCGCCGTAGAGCTGTCCCGGTCGGGCAGCGGGCCGCGGCTCGTACTCTTCCACCCGGTCGGCGGTTCGGTCGCCAGCTATCTCGGACTGGCGGGCGCCTGGGCCGGACCGGTCCGCGCCTTCCAGAGCCGGGCACTGGCCATCGGGCACGGGGACGCCGAGCCCAACGCTTTCGATCCGGATCTGGAGACGATGGCGGCCGGCTACCGCGACGAGCTTCAGCGGTCCGAGCCGGACGGCCCGTACCTGCTCGGCGGCTGGTCGATGGGGGGCGTGCTCGCCTACGAGGTGGCCGCGCAGCTGGCCGAACAGGGACATGAGGCGCACGTCTTCATGATCGACAGCGACGTCGAGAATCTCCGCGTACCCGATTCACCGGCCGCGCTCCACCTGGAGTTTCTCACCGACCTGGCGGGCGGACGGCTGCCCGCGGAGGTCGCCGCGGCCGTACGGAGAGCCGGTGCCGGCGACCTGGCGCGTACCGCCCGGGACGCCGCGGTGGCGGCCGGGCTGCTCCCGGCCGGGTCCGACGTGGCCGGCTACGAGCGGCTGGCCGGCGTCCACGCGCACAACCTGAGGATCCTCGCCGCGCACCGGCCCAGCAAGTCCGATGTGCACGCGCTGCTCATCGTCGCCGGCGCGGTCGACCGTCCCGACCCGCTGCCGGCCTGGCAGGCGGCCTGCCCAGACGTCGAGGTCGATGTGTGGCCGTACGACCACTACTCGATCGTCACCGGCGACCGGCCAGCGGCGATCGTCCGGCGGGTCCGGTCCTGGATCACCGGGCTCAGTGGTCGTGCCCGCCGTGGAACGGCTGGCTGACGCCCTCGTAAGCCAGATGCAACGACATGCCCTGAGCGAAATGGCTGAGGTCGTGGCAGTGGTTCATCCACAGGCCGGGGTTCGTGGCGCGGAAGCCCACGAGCCACACCTCACCCGGGCGCACGTCGAACGAGTCCACGTACAGCGGGCTGCCGCTGGGAGCCCGGCCGTCGCGGGAGAGCACCAGCACGGTGTGGCCGTGCAGGTGCCACGGGTGGATGGCCTGCCCTCGGTTGACGATGGTCATGAGCACCAGATCGCCCTCCCGGACGACCTGCGTCGGGATGGACGGGTAAGCGCGACCGTTGACGGTCTGCGCGTACTTCGGCACGCCCCCGGGCAGCGCGACGCTGCGGTCGAGAACCATCGTGAACCGCCGGTCGAAGTGGCTGTTCTCGTCGAACGGCGTCGGCGCCGGGGCACCGTACCGGGTCAGGTCCAGCTCCGGCCAGGAGGCGGTGTCCGGCACCGTGGCCCCGGAACCGGACAAGCCCTCGGGGACCAGGCGCAGGCCGCCGGCCGCGGCGCTGTCGACCAGCAGGGCCGCGGGACCGGCTGGCATCGGGAAGGCCAGGTCGTACCGCCCGCCCGCGGCCAGGACCAGGGTGTGTTCGCCGAGCGGACCCGGCTCGTTGAGATTCCGACCGTCGACTGCGACCAGCCGGTACGGCGTGCCGGAGAGCGTGATCCGGCGCGGCTTGCTGTCGGTGTTGATCAGGCGCAGCCGCACCGGGGTGCCGGGCGCCGCCCGATGCTCGACGGCCTGGTCCTGGTCACCGATGACGGCCGTGTCGCCGAACGTGTGCACCGGCAGGGTCAGGTCCAGCCCGGACGGCGTTGACCCGCGCGGTTGCACGACGAGGGTGCCGTAGAGCCCCTTCCGGACGCCCACGTCGGACACCTGGTGGGTGTGGTACCAGTACGTGCCGGCCTGGTTGGCCGGGAACCGGTAGACGAACTCGTGGCCGGGCGACACCGCCTCCTGGGTCAGGCCCGCCGCGCCGTCGTCCCCGGAGGGCACCTCGTATCCGTGCCAGTGCAGGGTGACGCCCCGCTCGATGTCGGCGTTGCGCAGGGTCACCTCGATCAGGTCGCCCTCGGTCGCGGTGATCGGCGGTCCGGGCACCTGGCCGTCGAACGTCCACGCATCGACCCGCCGACCCGAGGCGAGTGTGACGGTGGCCTTCCGGGCGGTCAGGGTGTACCGGCGCACCGTGCCGCCGGGCGCGGCGTCGGACGCCTGCCGCAACGACGTGACCGGCCGCCCCTCCACGGCGGGGTACGCCACCGGCGCACCGCCCCCCGTGTCGACCGGGGTGTCCGCCAGGACCGCCAGCCCCGCGCCGGCGAGCCCGGTGGCGAGCGCCACCGCGCCGGCCACGAGCCGGGGCACCGACCGGCGCGGCACCGCCAGGCGCCACGTGACGAGCACGGCCGCGCCGACGACCGCCACGGTGAGCAGGGACTCGGCCCAGCCCACCGGGTATCCGACGAGGAAGGTGACCAGGAGACCAGCCAGCGCCGCGTACCCCGCGGCCAGCAGGGGGACGACGACGCGCGGGGCACCCTCGGCGGCCTGCCGGCCGTCCGGCAGCACCGCCCGGACCAGGCGCGGACCGGCGAGCACGACGGCCACCAGGGCGGCGACGCCGAGCACGGGCAGGGCCAGGATCACCCTCTCCTGCACGAACCACCAGCCGCCGCCGGCGAGCGCCACCACGGAGCCGACTCGGGCGACGGTGGCGAGCAGCGCCGCGCCGAACAGCCCCACCGCCAGCCGGCTTTGGTGGACGGCGGCGGCCACGCCGGCACCCAGCCACGCCGCGGCGGCCAGGGCGGCGGCCAGCAGATCGACCGCGGCGAGTTGAGCGAGCGGCATGACTCAGGCGGACTCGCTTACGGGTGCGGCCTCCGCCGGTTGCGGCGCACTCGCCGACGATCCCGCGAGGAGCTTGCGCATCCGCCTGATCAGCGTGACGGTTACCAGCATGATGAGCATCCCGTTGATCACGTGCAGGCCGAAGATGGCGACGGACGCCCCGCTCGTGTCGCCGTTGCTGGCGTTGAACGCCTCGGCGATGGCGCGGATGAGCATCTGCACGACGACGAGCAGGCCGGGGACGATCGTCATCACGACCGTGCGAATGCCGAGGCGCGCCACGGCAGCGACGATTGTCGCCACGACCGAGAGGCCGGTGACCACGGCCATTCCGTTGATGCGGTGCAGCGCGAAAGAGTCGTCAGTATGCGGCTTGTCGAATGCGCCGACCCCGGCCAGATAGAACTGGAACAGGATGGCCAGGAACAGCAGGCCGAGAACGGCCACATAAACCCTACGCACCACGCACTCCCAGTTAGAGGCAGCAACGAACGACGGCACAACGGTCGCTGGGGATTTCCATCATCCTTCACCTGCGGTCCACTCGCACGCATCTCCCAGATTGCTCAATTTCCACCTCATCCGCACCTTGTGCTCCACCGTCGGTGTGCATACCGTCACGGAATCCGTACGCGAGCATGCGCGATACCCGAGGAAGTGGTGGCATGGCGTCGATACCCCAGCCCGACGAGACCCTCACCGCCACCACATCGGCTACCGAGTGGCGGGCCCTGCACGTGTCCGTACCGGGTGGCGCAAAGCGCCTGGAAGAGCTGCTGCTCGACACGGTCGACCCGTGGATGGCCGGCGCGCTGGCGGCGGGCGACCTGTCGAGTTGGTTTCTGAACCGACCGTGCGGCGGCTCCGGTGCGGACGCCGAGCTGCGGCTGCGGCTGTGCGGCGCGGACGACAAGCAGGTCGCCGACCTGTCCGACCGGATCACGGCGGTCCTGGGCGGGGCGCCGGAGCGCGTCGTCGAGCATCCGTACAAGCCCGATCTGGACCGCTTCGGCGGCCCGTACGGGATGGCGGTCGCCGCCGAGCACTTCGCGGCCTCGACCACGGCGGCCGTCGCGGCGATCCGGGCCACCCGCTCGCCGGCCAAACGCCTGCGCGCGGCGGGCGAGCTGCTGCTCGCGTCGGTCCTGGCGACCGGGGCCGACTGGCGTGGCGCGGTCCGGCTGCTGCGCGAGTACGCCTGCACCGTTGACGCGCCGCCGGCGGAGATCGGCCGCCGACGGGCCGCCGCCGAGGCGGCCTACCTGCGCAGCGGCGAGGAGTGGCTACGCTTCCACGAGCAGGCGCGCGCGGCCGCCGCCACGCCGAACACGACCACCGGCACCTGGTCCCAGCTCGAGGCCCGGACCTGGTCCACCTTGGTGGAGCTACACGCGGCCGGCCGGCTCGACGCCCCGCCGGAGGCCGTCTTCCGCTCGCTGATCCGCGCGACGCACAACCGGCTCGGCCTGCACAGCGGAGACGAGGCCTACCTGGCGTGGCTGCTGTCGATGCCGCTCGCCGCGCCGGGACCGCGGGTGGGGTTCTTCGCCGACGGCCCGGATGCGGTCGACCGGAGGATGCACGAGCAGGGCAAGTACTACCCGACGCCGTTCGAGGACCAGCGGCCCGATCTGCTCGGCGCGACATCGGTGGGACGGCAGGAGCTGGGCGAGCCGCTGGCGACGATCGCGCTGCCGAGGCCCGCGGCGCCGCCCCCGTCCGCGCCCCGGTTCGAGGAGGTCCTGCTCGCCCGCCGCAGCTCCTACGGCCGCTACGGCGGTCCGTTCAGCCTGGACGAACTCAGCACGCTGCTCTACTACGCGGCCGCCGAAACGACGGAGAAGCCCGTCCCCGGCACCGATCGCACCGTCCGCCTGCGCACCTACCCCAGCGGCGGCGGGCGCTACCCGCTGCGGCTGGTGCTGTACTGCCACGACATCGACGGCCTGCGGCGCGGCACCTATCTCTACGACCCGGCGGCCCACGCGCTCAATCTGCTGAGCACCTCGGACATCTCGGCCGAGCTGGCACAGCTCGGCCCGGCCACCGACCCGCGCGTGAAGATGCCGCCGAAGGCCGGCGGGAAGGCCGACACCACCGACTGCCCACTGTGGGTGCTGATGGTCGCCGACCTGACGTACCAACGGCTCCACTACGGGCTCAAGTCCTACCGCCTGGTGATGATGGAGAGCGGGCACCTGGGGCAGAATCTCTCGCTGGCCGCCACCTGGCTCGGCAAGTCCTGCGCCGGCATCGTCGGCTACTTCGACGACGCGGCCAGCCAGCTGGTGGGCGTCGACGGCGTCAACTCGGCCGTGGTGTACGTGTACTTTGTCGGCGTGGCGCGGCCGGCTACGCCTGAGCCGCCGCCTGCGGGGTGACCAGGCCGGACTCGTAGGCGAACACCACCAGCTGCGCACGGTCCCGGGCACCGAGCTTGGTCATCGCCCGGCTGACGTGGGTCTTGGCGGTGGTCGGGCTGATCATCATGTGGGCCGCGATCTCGTCGTTGGTCATGCCGCGGGCCACCATGGCCACCACCTCGCGCTCACGGTTCGTGAGGATCTCCATCACCGCGGTCGGCGCCTTGTCCGGTAGCGGGCGGGACACGAACGCACTGATCAGCTTGCGCGTGACGCCGGGCGACAGCAGGGCGTCGCCGCGCACGGCCACCCGTACCGCCTGGACGAGGTCGGCCGGCTCGGTGTCCTTGACCAGGAAACCGCTCGCGCCCGCGCGCAGCGCGTTGAAGACGTACTCGTCCAGACCGTAGTTGGTCAGGATCACCACGTGTACGGCGGCCAGCCTCGGGTCGCCGGCGACCTGGCGGGTCATCTCGATGCCGTCGAGCACCGGCATCTGGATGTCCACCAGCGCGACATCGGGTACGTGCTCGCGGGCGAGTGCCAGCCCCTGCTCACCGTTGGCGGCCTCGGCGACCACCGTGATGTCATCTTCGGCGGCCAACAGCGCCCGGAAGCCGGCGCGGATGAGGGCCTGGTCGTCGACGAGGAGGACCTCGATCACCGGACGCCCCCCACTGGCAGTTCGGCGCGGACCGTGAATCCGCCGTCCGGTCGGTGGCCGGCGCGTATCCGCCCGCCCAGGGCCGCCACCCGTTCGCGCATGCCGATCAGGCCCACCCCGGTGGCCGGCGTCGAGGGGGGTGCTGCGCGCCCGTCGTCGTCGACCTGCACGGTGAGCGCGGCCGACTCGTATCCGATGTGCACCGATGCCGACGCCGGCCCGGCGTGCCGGGCGACGTTGGTCAACGCCTCCTGCACGATCCGGTAGGCAGCCCGGTCGACTTCCCCGGGCAACACGCGCGGAGCCCCGCTGACCGTCACGCTGGCCGGCGTGCCCGCCTGCCGGGATCGCTCCACCAGCTCGGGCAGCCGGTCCAGGCCGCCGCCGGCCGGCTCGGGCTCGGGCCGGCGCAGGACCTCCAGGGTCGCCCGCAGCTCGCGTATCGCGTCGGTGCTGGCCTCCTGGATGGCCAGTAGGGCCTCGGGCACCTCCTCGCCGCGCTTACGCGCGAGGTGGATGACCACACCCGCCTGCACCTTGATGACCGAGATGCTGTGCGTGAGCGAGTCGTGCAGCTCCCGCGCGATCCGCAGCCGCTCCTCGCCGGCCCGGCGGCGTGCGGTCTCCTCCCGGGTGCGCTCGGCGTCGACGGCCCGCTGCTCCACCTGGCGCAGGTACGCCGTCCGCTGCCGGGAGACCTCGCCCAGCACGCCGGCGGCCACCAGCCATCCGGCGAGCAGTAGCCGGGTCTCGACCAGCTCGGGGGCGGGCTGCGGGCTCGCCCCGGCCAGGCCGGCCGCGAGCGCGCCCGGCACCAGCGCGACGGCCGCCGCCACGGCCGGCCACCGGCGACCGGCCCGCATCGCGATGTACACGGCGATCAACGCGGGGGCCGCGCCGACCACGCCCACCGGGAAGGCGGCGAGTAGGCCCGGGACGACCCGCAGGTGGAAGAGGAGCGTCCAAACCGTGATCACGAGCAGAACGGCGACGGGCGCACGGCGGGCCGCGACAAGAGCGAGCGGACCCACCATCAGCAGGAGATAACCGTAGATGTTGAGATCGGTGGAGCCGCTCGGCGCGAGGAGGGCGCTGGCCAACAGGGCTCCGCCCACCGCCACAGCCAGCACCAGGTCGGGCCGGTAGGCACGCCAACCCAGATCGAAACCCATGCTCGTAGGGTAGCCCGCCGAACGGTCACGCGCCTTAGCCGGCGAGTGGAAAGCCCGCGTACTCCCCGAGAAGTACGTCGGGCCGCGCCTGCAACCTGTGAAGTACCGGCAATTGACATCCCTGGCGCGATGACCCCCGGGCCACAGACGCCGCATGATCGATGATCGAGGCGGTCGAGTCCGGGGAGGTTCCAATGGAGATCTTCAATTGGGAGGCGGATTTTCCGGCGTCGACCGCGGACGACACAGCGGCCACCGGCTCCGGTGCCGCCCGCGGAACCCGAGCCAGCCGGCCGGTGCGGCCGCGGCGCCGGCTGTTGCTGACCGCGCACGTGGTGGTAGCGGTGGGCGTGCTCGGCGCGGACGTGGTCCTGCTGGCGCTGGGGATCTCCGGACTGGGCGGTGCCGATCCCACCACCGTCTATCCGGCGATCGACCTGATCGCGTCGTCGGTCATCGTGCCCCTGGCCCTGCTCGCCCTGGCCACCGGCCTGGCACTGGCCCTGGGCTCACCGTGGGGTCTGGCCCGGCACTGGTGGGTCACGATCAAGCTGTCGGTCACCACCGTGCTGGCGGCGCTGGCGATCCTCATGCTCACCCCCACGGCGGACCGCGCCGCCGACGCGGCCGTCGCACTGGCCGCTACGCCGACGGGTCAAGGTGACCACCTGCGCCTGGTGCTCATCCCGGCGGTGGCGACCGCCACGCTGATCATGAACGTGGCCCTCGCGATCTACAAGCCGTTCGGGCGCATCGGTGGCGACTCCCGCGGGCCGTCGGCGATGCGGTGAGCCGCGCCGCGCACCAGGCCGCTCAGCCATTCGGAGGCGCGGATCCACGAAAGTGGACGCTCAGGTGGTGCTCCTCGGCGAGACGGCGCAGACCCACCAGCGCCACTTCGAGCAGCACTGTGCGGGTGACCAGCGCGACCGCCGTCTCGGCCCGGGACGCCCGCGCCGTGACGGAGGCCATCTCGAACGCGGCGAGTTCGTCCGCCGCCTGGGCATACGGCCCGAGGACGGTCTCGTCGCCGGCCCAGCCCAGGCGCCGCAGGATCGCCAGCACGCTGGCGATGATGTCGCGCTCTGGGGCGTCCGGCGCCACCACCCAGCCCAACGATTCGAGGTACGAGTCCACGGTGTCCCGCGCGTCAGCCAGGTGCCCGACGGCGGCGTGCAGCGCGTCGGCGACCAGGCGCTCGCCGTGCATCGCGCGATGCACGATGCGACAAAGGTCGTTCAGCGGCACGTGTTCGTCGTCGATGGCTGCGAGAATCGCCCGGATGGATGACAGCGTCAGGCCGCCGATGTCCACGAAGATGCGGATCAACCGCAGGCGCTCTTCGTGGCCGGTGTCGTATTTCGCTTGATTACGCGCCGTCGTCGTTCCCGGCGGCAACAGGCCCTCGCGCACGTAAAACTTGATCGTGCCGACGGGCACAGCCGTCCGCCGGCTCAGCTCCGATATCCGCATATGGGCTCCCCCGGCGTGATCCTCTCACACCGGCCGCCCGCGCGCCTCGTTAACGTTGAAGATCAAAAACAGGGAAAGTGCTTATCCTGTAAGGGAACTGACGGCGACGAGTCGAGCCGGCTCTTTCACGGAAGGGCACTTTCTCAGGGCAGTTCCAGGCGTGGCTCCGCCGCCCATTTCGCGCGGGCTCTCACTACGGATGGCATGGGTGCGGGTCTGAGCTTGAAGAACAAGCTCAGACCCGCATCAGCGCAGGTGCCCCGTGTCGGCCCCGCGGCACGTGCCGCGGGGCCGTTCGCACAGTCACTCTCAGTCGACGAGGGCAGCCACCTCCGGCTCGGGGACGCGGGCGGGGACCGGCTCAGCCGATTCGCGAATGCCGTACCGCCGGTACACCTTGCCCAGCGGGCCTGGTGCCCACCAGGTCCCCCGGCCCATCAGGCGTAGCGTGGCCGGCACAAGGAGCCCGCGGACCAGCGTGGCGTCCACGGCGATCGCCACCAGCATGCCGACGCCGATCATCTTGGCGAAGACCACCTGGCCGGTCGTGGAACCGATGACGACCACGATGAGCAGGAGCGCCGCGGCGGTGATGATCCGCCCGGTGCGCTGCAGGCCGGCCGCCACGGACGCGGTGCTGTCGCCGCTGGCATCCCACTCCTCGCGCACCCGGGAGATGAGGAAGACCTCGTAGTCGGTCGCGAGCCCGAAGAGGATGACCAGGACGAGGATCGGGATGGTCGGTTCTATGAAGCCGGTCGACGTGAAGTCGAGCAGCCCCGCCAGGTGGCCGTCCTGGAAGCCCCAGACCAGCACGCCGAACGAGGCGCCGATCGAGACGAGGTTCATCAGCACCGCCTGGATCGGCAGCAACACCGAGCCGAACGCGAAGAACAGCAGGATCATCGTCGCCCCGGCCATGATCAGCGCCATCCAGGGCAGCCGATCGCCGAGGCTGTCCAGCCGGTCCACGTCCATCGCCGAACGCCCGCCGACCATTACCTCGACGCCGGCCGGCGGGGGCAGCTCACGGATCGCCCGCACCGCGGCGTACGCCTGCTTGCCCGCGCGCTCGCCCTCGTAGCTCACCAGCACCAGCGTGGTGTCACCGCGGCTGTCGCCGAGCCGCGCGCCGGTGACGTCGGGGAGCCCCTCGATCTGGCCCATGAACGCCTGCACCTGGTCGGGCGACGCACCGACCAGGAGCGTCTCCAGCGGGGACGCCGACCCGCCCGGGAAGTTCGCCTCGATCTCCTCGCTGACCACCCGGGCCTCCGTGCCGGCCGGGAGAACCTTCTCGTTCGCCCCGCTGAACTCCGCCCTCAGGAACGGCGACGCGAACACACCCAGCACCGCCAGGACGGCGACGAGGTAGAGCACCGGACGGCGCATCACGCTGTGCGCCAGCCGTGCCCAGCCCCCGCGCTGGATGGCGGCCTCCGCCGGCGCGGTGGCGCGGCGCCGCCGCGGCAGCGGAATCCGCAACGCGTCGATCCGGCGGCCGACCAGTGCCAGCATGGCCGGGAGCACGGTCAACGAGGCCAGCATGGCGACCGTGACCGCGGCCATCCCACCCATGCCCATCGAGCGGAGGAACACCTGGGGAAAGATCAACAGGCTGGAGAGCGCCAGCCCGACGGTCAGGCCGGACACCAGGACGGTGCGGCCCGCGGTGGCCATCGTCCGGGCGACGGCCGCGGGCGGGTCGTAGCCGGCGGCCAACTCCTCCCGGAATCGACTCACGACGAACAGTGAGTAGTCGATCGCCAGGCCGAGGCCCAGCAGCGTGATCGTGTTGGCCGCGAACGTCGACACGTCGGTGTTCGTCGCGATGACGCGAGTGGCGGTCAGCGCCCCGAGGATGGCCAGGATGCCGATGAGCAGCGGCAGGCTGGCAGCGACCACGCCGCGGAAGATGAGCACCAGCAGGATCAGCACGAACGGCATGGCGATCACCTCGCCGCGGACGATGTCCTGCTTGGTCATCTCGTCCGCGGTCGCCCGGAACGCCACCACGCCGCCGACCTGTGTGCGTACCCCCGGCGCGGCCAGTTTGTCCTTGACCGCCTCGTAGGCGTCCTGCTTGCTGTTGTCGTCCGGCGCGTCGAGGGTCACCGCGGCGTAGGTGGCATGCCGGTCGTCGGAGACGAACACCGGCGCCTGAGTGCCGTAGTAGCTGACCACGCTGGCCACCTCGGGCAGCTGCCGTAGCTGGTCGAGGGTCGCGGTGACCGGGTCGCGCAGGGCGGCGTCGTCGACGGTCGCCGTGTCGCTGGAGTACAGCACCACCACGTCCACGTCGCGCCGGCCGAGATCGGCGGCTATCCGCTCGGACACCTGCACCGACTCGCTATTTGGATCGTCGAAGCCGCCGGTGACCAACGAGTTGAACACCCCCGTGCCCCAGCCGACGCCGACCGCCACGAGTGCGACTGCGGCGACGAGTATCAGCCACCGCAGCTTAACGACGATTCGCCCCCACCAGCCGAACACCGTACCTAGCTCCCCTCTGACATGGTTTGACACCGTTTCATACTGTAGGTGCGCGGCCGATTCGTCATCGCACAGCAGAAGGATGTTGCGGCTACTCCCGGAGTTGCGGTCCGTTCCGGGGGTACTTCTCCGGGAGTAGCCGCGGACCGCGAACCCCGATCAGGCGGTGCCGTCGATGTGCTTGCGGACGAACTCGTAGGCCCGGTCACCGATCTGCGCGCCGAGGTCCCACGCGGCGGCGATGGAGGGCATGAAGTGCACCCCTCCCCACATCCGGCTCAGTCCGCACACCCTGGTGAACTCGCTCCAACTGCTCACCCGCAACACAAGGTCCGAGGCCGGAGTGATGCCCGGTTCACGATTCGACGAGCCGGCCGCGACGGGGAACGCCAGGTCCACGTCATCGGTGCCGAAGTAGCGCCGCAACGCCTGGGCGTGCGCGGCGCAGATGCCAGCCGAGCCGGACGGGTACTCGGGGTGGTCCCCCACGTTGAGATAGCCACGCCACTGGCTGGCCGGGAGGTCGGTGACCGTCCCCTTGCCGGGGCCGCCCCACGCGGTCACGTTGCTGTCCCCGTAGACGTGCCGGATCGCGCTGAACGGACGTGTCGAGTCGTAGAGGCGCTTGTAGTGCCAGAGAGCGATCGTGACGTCCCATTCGGCGATGGCGGAGACCATGTGCGCCTCGACCCATCCGTCGAGGTCCAGGCCGGCGTTGGCGGCGGCGATGCCGACCGACGCGCCCACCCCGATGAACTTGTTGTCGTACAGCTCCGCCGCCATCTTCATCTCGTCGGTCAGCGACGCCGAGACCGCCAGTACCTCGTCCACCTGCTGCTTGTAGGCCTGCTTGTTGCGGTGGTCGCTGTTCTTGGGCGGCGGGCACTGGAACTCGCGCGGGTCGCCGTAGGAGTACGGCTTGACCCGCCCCATCTGCGGGGTGACGAATTGCTGCGCCGTGAAGATGCCGGGACGGGGGGTGGTGACGTTGGGCTGCCACCGGGACGGGTTGTCCACCTGGTAGGCGGTGTTGACGGGGCGGTACCCGGTGTAGTCCCGGTAGCGCAACAGGTTGTACTTCCGCCCGCCCTCGTCGCCGAGTTCGTTCATCCCGTCACGCTGCCGGGCGGCGATGACCGCCTTCGCGGCGAGGTTGCCGATGCCGACCGGAGTGGTGGTGTTCTCCTGCTGGTCGTCCGGGTCCAGCCCGACCGACGTCATCAGCTCCCGCCAGTACCTGGCCTGTTGCGGCAGCATGTACATCAGCACCCGGTGGGACGCGTACAGCATCGCGATGTTGCGGTGCCGGTTCGTGGTCCGCTCGCTCGCCGGCCGCCGGCCGAGTCGTGAGTAGACACCGACGGCGGTCGGGTGGTACGGCGCGACCGCGTCGAACCACGCGTTCTGGATGAGCGTGGTCTGGCGGAGCACCATCGTGGCGTCGTTGGAGGTGATCGCGACCGCCGTGCCCTCCGCGTTTCCCGGCACGAACACGTCGATGATGGCGTTGCCGGTGTCGAAGTCGAAGTCGGCCTGGGTCCCGGCGGACTGGCTTGCCGGCGCGGCCATGGCCGGCGAACCCGCCGCCAGGAGCCCGGCGCTGCCGAGGCCCGCGAGGAGAATTGAACGACGACGGGTGGTGTAGTTTTCACGAGGAAGGTGGGACATGGACTGGTTTCCTTCCCGAACGAGCGAAGGCACCCCGCCCGCGTTGAGCGTCCCTGTTGGACGCCGCGCTCGAAGGACGGCAGGCCGCGCCCGGCTGCATAATGTCTACACAGGACCCGGTGGGGGTGTCTTCTCCCAGGTTGCTCGAAGATCAGCCCTGGTCAGAGGGGCCCAGCACCCAGTCGAGGAGCCTGCGCATCCCGCAGCCGGCCGGCGCGTTCAGGGCAGGCGGGCACGACGGCGTCGCCGGCGCCACATGAGCACCACCACGCCCAGCACCACCACCGCGTCCGCGCCCACGATCGCCAGGGTCACCGGGTCGAAGGTGCCATGCTCATGCCCGCCGGTGATCCGCCCCTGCTGCCCACCGGCCACCGGTCCCGCGGTGTCGCTCCGGCCCGGGGCGGCGGCCGCGTCCGTGCCGGTCCCCGCGACGTTGAACCGGAGGGTGCCCGACATCTCCCGGCCGTCTCCGAAGGTTACGTGGTAGACGACGAGGTACGAGCCGCCGGCCGTGATGGCGACCGGCTGGGTCACCGTCCTGCCGTCTACCGTTTTGCCTCCGGAGACGACCGGCTTGCCCGTCGCCGTGCCGACCGAGATGTGGCTGTCGCCCGCGTCCAGCGGGCGGCTGAACGTCAGCGACACCGACCGCGGCGGCGCGGCGAGCGACGCACCGGATCCGGGGGCCGATGACACCAGCCGGACCGGCGTGGTGCTGACGAGATAGCCCAGCACCACGACGGCGGCCGCCAGCAGGGTGACGAGCACGGCCCCCACCCTCCGCAGTCGCCTGCTCGGCACGCGGGTGATCGGCGCCGTGCTCATCCAGCGGCTCTCATTCGGCGCCAACGGCGACGACCCTGGCATGGGCGTGGCAGCTGCACGTCATCGCCTCGTGCTCGGCGCGGCTCGGCCTCAGGTGGTAGTACATGGCCACCACCATGGGCGCGAACACGATGGCGTTGTAGAACAGGTGCAACTCCACCCGTGGGAACACCAGCTGCGCGATGCTCGTCGGAGCCGGGCGCCCGAAGAAGTTCGACCCGGTGGACGCCTGGATGAGCAGCAGGAGGTGTTCGAAGTGGTGCCAGATCTGGATGACCAGCGCGGCCATCCACCAGTTGCGGGCCCGCCCCACGTACCCGTGCCGCAGTACCCACAGGCCGATCAGCATGATCAGGGCGTAGCCGTAGTGCATCGCCTCCGACTTGATGAGCCACGGGAACGGCAGGCCGAGCAGGCCCAGGGCCTTCGGGCGAGGCCAGTCCAGGACCCAGATCTGGAAGGCCTGTACCAGGTGCTCTGCCCAGTGCGCCGCCACGACCACCATGAACGCGTTCAACGCGGCCCGGTGATACTTCCCGTTGAGCCGATCCACGAGTCCGAGCTGGCCGGGTGTCGAGTGTTCGAATGTCGTCACGTGATCTCCTTCGGGTACTCCTCGTAACCGGAACTCAGGCTGGCTCCAGAGTCATTGGCAGTCCGCCACGCAGGCGCAGCGAGAGCATCGGATCGGCCACCACCTGGTGGCCCGGGACCAGGCGCGGGCGCAGCTCGCGCGCCACCGTGGCGACGACGAAGACGGCCTCGATCATCCCCAGGTTGTTCCCGACGCAGAACCGCGGCCCGGCACCGAACGGGATGTACGCGTACCGGGATCGCTCGCCGGCGCGCTCGGGGGCGAATCGGTCCGGGTCGAAGCGGTCGGGGTCGGACCAGAACCCGGGGTGCCGGTGCAGGGTGTACGGGCACAGCATCACGTCCGCGCCGGCGGGCACGTGGTAGCCGCCGATCTCGTCGTCCGCCACGGCCCGTCGTGGCAGCAGCCAGACCGGCGGGTAGAGCCGCATCGCCTCCTCGACCACCTGGTTGGTGAACCGCAACTCGTGCAGGTCCTGGTAGGTCGGCCGGCGGTCGCCCAACACCTGGACGGCCTCGGCATGCAGCCGGTCGAAGACCTCCGGGTGGCGGTCGACGAGGTACCACGTCCAGCCGAGGGTGCTCGCCGTCGTCTCGTGCCCGGCCAGCATGAGGGTGATGAGTTCGTCGCGTATCCGGCGACGCCGCACCTTTGGATCGGACTCCTGCTCCGTGGATGCGATGAGGCGGGACAGCAGGCCGTCGCTGTCCCCGCCGTCCCGCTGGTGCTCGTCGACCAGCCGGTCGACGAGGTCCTCCAGTTCCCGGCGGCCACGGCGGAAGGCCAGCTGATTCGGCAGGGGCAGCCACGGCGGCACCGCCCCCAGCGTGAGCATCTCGAACATCGCCTGCCGCTGCACGGTCTCGAACGCCTCGCCGATCGACTCGGCACCGCCCAGGTCGGCGTCGAGCAACGCCCGGCCGAGCACCCCGAGCGTGAGGTGGGTCATCTCCCCCACCACGTCGACGGTCGTGCCCGGCTCGCGGGCGCGCCACCGGGTCACCAGCGCCTCGGCTTCCTCGGCCACCACGGTGGCGGCCCTGGTCATCCGCTCGCGCTGGAAGACCGGCTGGATCGCCCGACGCTGGGTACGCCAGAGCTCGCCCTCGCTGGTGAGCAGCCCGTCACCGAGCGCCCGCTTGGCCTGGATGAGGCCGATTCCCTTGCGATAGTTGGCGTGGTTGTCGCTGAGGACGTGCTTCGCGTGGTCGGGATGGTTGAAGAAATAGAGCGCCTTGGGCCCCATGGTGAACCGCACGGCGTCGCCGTACTCACGGGTCACCGACGTCATCAGCGCGAGCCGGTCGCGCCGGATGTCGTTGAGCTTGCCGAACAGGGCGTTGCCGCGCGGCCCCGGCGGGGTCCGCCGGGAAGCGCTTCGGGGTTCCTGCCCGACCGGCTCGTTACCGACGAAGGTCATGTCCCCCCCTCCATAAGCCGATGGAACCTGCCGCCGAAGAACAGCAGGGCCTCCTGTGATTGCCGTCGCTGGATCGCGAGCAGGTTGCCCACGAAGATCGAATGGTCGCCGCCGTCGTACGTCTGCCAGAGGCCGCACTCCAGCCAGGCCAGCGCGCCACTGATGAGCGGCGCGCCGGTCCGCCCGCCGGGCGCCCAGTCGACGGGATCGAACTGGGCCATGCCGCTGCCCCGCCACCGGTTGGCGAAGTGGCGAGCGACGCCCTCCTGGTCCGCGCCGAGCATCGAGACCGCGAAGGAGCCGGCGGCCACCAGTCGGTCGTGCATGACCGCGTCCCGGTCGACGCACACGAGGACGAGCGGCGGCTCGAGCGACACCGACGCGAACGAGTTCGCGGTCATGCCATGCGGCGCCCGGCCGCCCACGGTCACCACCGTGACACCGGTGGCGAACGCGCCGAAGACCTTGCGCAGCATGCGCTGGTCTGCGACGGCGGGAGCCCCCTCGGGCTCTGCTGTCGCGGCCGAAGCCGACGGTAGCCGTCCGTTCACGCGGACCTCCCTCTCTGCATCGACGCCCACCGGCCGGTCAAGCACCGGTCGCCACCGGCGTCGGAGCGGCATACGGCGCCAGTGCCCGGACCAGCGCCTCCGGCACACGGGTCGGCGAGGTACGCCCGTTCGGGCCCCGCATGCACGCGACCCGCTGCCGCCCGCGCGCGACGAGAGTCTCGTCGCCACCGGAGAGGCGCACGTAGTCGAATGTGAACTCGATCTGCGTCTGGGTGAGCTCGCTCAGCCGCATCCTGATGGCCAGGTCGTCGAACGCGGTCAGCTCGGCGTAGAACTCGCAGTCGACCTTGAGGGTGAACAGCTTCAGGTCGGCCTGGACGTCGGCCAGCACAGCCGGTGCGCGCTCGTGCAGGAACATCTCCCGGCACCTGCCCTGCCAGCGCAGGTAGTTCACGTAGTAGACGTTGCCGACGAGGTTGGTCTCCTCGAACCCCACCACGTGCCGGTACTCGTAATAACGCTCCACGTCATCCCCTTCGCTCGGTCAGCACGGCGAAGACCACGGGCCGGTCCGCGTCACGCAGTGACGTCAGGAACGTCGCGATCCGCAGGTCGCCGGCCGACATGACGACCCATCCGTCCCGCTTGCGGGGCTCCAGGGTGAGCGGCCCGCCCAGCGACCGGCCTGCCTTCTGGACGCACTCGATCGCGCACCAGACCCGGGTCGCCGCGACGTCGTACGGGTCGCCCCGCTCCGCGACGATGAGGTCGGTCAACCGGCCGTGGTTGCCCAGCAGGTCCGCCCAGTCGATGGTCGATCGCGGCACCACCTGCTCGACGTCGCAGCTGAGGGTCCCGGTGCCGACCACCACAAGATCGAGCGACGCGCCGTGGCTCGCCGAGACCGACCGGCCGCCCTGCAGCTCGGGACGGCCGTCCGGCCGGTACACGACCCGCACCGGGTAGCCGAGCGCGCGCCCGGCCAGCGTCTCGGTCGTGGTGGGGGCCTGCGGGCGGACGCCGCTCCGCCGCGGCTCAACCGCGACCGCGATGTCCGCGCCGAGCACGTCCTCGAGGTTGCGCTGCAGGAACGGTCCGAGGAGGACGGGTGCCCACGGGCCGCGGCCGTCCTTCTTGCGCACCGCCTGCAACC
Organism: Micromonospora sp. SL1-18; assembly: GCF_047921505.1. Classification (NCBI taxonomy): domain Bacteria; kingdom Bacillati; phylum Actinomycetota; class Actinomycetes; order Micromonosporales; family Micromonosporaceae; genus Micromonospora; species Micromonospora sp. SL1-18. The sequence continues at coordinate 60,817 of NZ_JBLROA010000025.1, forward strand.
GCAGTCCGACCCACCGCTCCACAACGTCGCCGGCCGAGTTGCGCACCGCGACGTCGTAGACGTAGGTGTCGCCGACGTTCTCCCGCTCGCTGGCGACGAACGCCAGGTCCTCGGCCGCGAGGTCCCCTGCGGCGGTCGTCTTCGGGCCGGCCACGTAGATCCGCTCGACGCCGGCCGGAAGCAGCGTGGCGTCCGGCACGCAGACCTGGATGCCGTGCATGAACGCGTCCCGCGCGCCCGGGTCGCCGAGCACCAGCTGCCCGGGCAGGAACGTGCTGAACCACGCTGCCGCGTCGCTCGTGCACACGTCGGCCTCGGCGAACCGGGCGGCGACCCGCCGGTACCGCTGCAGGCGCTGGAACCGCTTGCCCTGGAAGAGCGTGTCGCCGTAGAGCTCCTGGGACGGCTCCAGCGGCAGCGGCGACGGGCTGCCCGGCGTCGGCTCCGGCTCACCGGACGGTGCCGGGGTCGAGTCGAACCGCAGCGTCGCCCGGAAGTGGTCCGCGGCGTACCCCGTCTCGACGCTGCGAATGGCGACGTCGACCGTCTTCTCGCCGGTCACCAGCGCGGCGACCTGGATGGTCGTGGCCCCGTCCGGCGGCACGACGATCGGGCGGGCGAACTCCACCCGGTCGATCACCGGCACCGTCGTGTACCCGCCGAGCGCGGAGGCCACCTGGGCCATCGCCTCCATGCCGAGCACCGCGGGGAACAGCAGGTTGTCATCCAGCCGGTGGTCGTCGAGATACAGGTCGCTGCGCGGGCTCAGCTCGACCTCGGTGACCAGCTCCACGCCGGGGTAGTGCACCAGCGGGCGCTCGGTGAACCGCAGCAGCGGCAGCTCCGGCCGGTCGTACCGGATGGTGTCGAGGTTGTCGGCCCGCCCGGTCACGACCACCGTGCCCGGCGCCTGCGGGTCGGCGAGCAGCCGCCGCAGGACGCCGACGCCCTGGTCCGGCGTGATCGCCGTGACCCCGTCGCGCATCAGGGACTCGACAACCGACAGCCGCTCCCCCATGCCGACGCCGGACCACACCGACCACTCCAGGCAGAGCGTGCGGCAGTGCGGGTGCGTCTCGCCGTGCCGGCTGGTGAGCTGGGCCAGCCACTCGTTGGCGGTGGCGTAGTGTGCCTCGCCCCGCAGGCCGGCCCGCCCGATGATGCTGCCGAAGGTCACCAGGAGCCGCAGCGTGTCGGGATCGACCGCGTCGAGCACGACCCGCAGGCCGTTGATCTTCGGATCGAAGGTCTGGCGCAACGCCTCCGGCCCGAGGTCGGTCAGGGCCGCCGGCTCGTTGCGGCCCGCGCCGTGCAGCACCGCCGTGACCGGTCCGAGCTCCTGGCTGACCTCGGCCACTGCGGCACGTACGGCTGCCCGGTCGGTGACGTCCGCCCGCACGTAATGAACCGCGGCTGCCTTTTCGCCCATGCGGGCCAGGTTGGCGGCGAGCTCTGTGTCCGCTGCCGGGTCGGACCGGCCGAGGATGGCCAGCCGGGCTCCGGTGTCCGCGGCCACGGCCAGCGCGCACTCCGCGGTGATGCCCTTGCCGCCGCCGGTGACCAGCAGGACGTCGGTGTGGTCCAGCGGCGGCCGGGTGCGGGCGGGCGGCGCCTCGGGCAGCGGCCGCAGGACCGGCACCCGCCGCACGCCGTACTCGTCGTAGTTGACCTCGACGAAGCCGGTGGTCGCGGCGACCTCCGCGACCACGAGGTCGAGGGGATCCAGCGACGGCGGGAGGTCCACCACCGTGGTCCGCAGGCGCGGGGCCTCCAGGCGTGCGGTCTTGACCATGCCCGCGGCGCCATGGCCGTGCTGGACCAGCACCAGGCGGCCGCCTTCCGGCTGGCTCACCGCCGCCTGGGCTGCCGACAGCGCCATCTCCAGGTGCTCCTGCGGGCAGTCCTCGGTCAGGCAGAGCAGTACGCCGGCACCCACGGCGGCCCGCTCGAGCGACCGCCCCAGCTCCTCGGCGAAGGGGTGCCCAGGCTGGGCGAACACCTGCCAGGTGCCGTTCTCCTCGGTGCCGACCCCGGACGACAGCGGCTCCCCGACCAGCTCAACCACGAACGGGCGGGCCCACGGACCCACGCCGCTGGCCGTCGTCGGCGCGGACTGCTGCTCGCCACCCGTACGGACCAGCTCGTCGAGCGCGTCGGCGAGTTCGCGCAGCGTGGCGCTGGCGAAGTTGGTGGGTGTCTGGGCCGCGGGAAGGCCGAGCTCGCGGGCGGCCTGGCCGACCAGCTGGCCGACCGTGATGGAACTCAGGTGCAGGTCGTCGAGGAGCCGGCTGTCGTCGGCAACGGTCTCCGGGGGCAGTTCGGCCCGCTCGGCGGCGAGGCGCCGCAGCAGCTCCAGGCCGTTCGCCTGGGAGGTCGGCCGGGCCGCCGTCTCCGGCTGCTGCTCTTGAACCGGGGACGCGTTCCGCGGGCGGGATGTGACGGTGATCCGGGGCGCCGCCTCGCAGGGGCTGGCGAAGAAGCTGAACTCGCCGCCGAGGTCCAGCGGCCTGGTGAACCGCCCGCCGAACAGCGCCTCCCGGGCGAGGGTGGCACCGGTGACGTACGCCGCCCCGATGACCCCCATGGTGCTGGCCAGCGACTCGTCGTCGGTGTTCATGGCCACCGCTGGCACGGGGCTCAGCTCGCGCGCCATGCCGGAGAGCACCCGGCCGGGCCCGACCTCGATGAAGAGATCGACCTCGGTCGCGGCGGCGGCGAGCGCAGTGGCGAACTGCACCGGCTTGGTGATCTGCTGCTCCAGCAGCCGTACGACGTCCAGCCCTTCGTCCAGCGGCCCGCCGGTGACGGTGGAGATGATCCGCCGGCACAGCGGGCCGAAGTCGACGCCCGAGAGCCGGGCGGCGAAGGCCGCCGCGGCGGGCGCCACGAGCGGCGAGTGGAACGCGTGCGACACGGGCAGCCGGGCCCAGCTCAGGCCGGCGTCGCCGGCCGCGCGGCAGATCCGTTGCACCGCGTCGACCGGGCCGGCGACGACCGTCTGTTGGGGGCCGTTGTAGCCGGCGATCACCACCGGCTCGTCGGCGATCAGCCGGCTGGTCGCCTCCTCGCCCGCGCCGATGCCCGCCATCGTGCCGGAGGCACTGTTCTCCGCCATCGTGGCTCCGCGTACGGTCGCCACGCGCAGCAGCGTCTGCTCGTCCATGGCACCCGCCCAGTACAGGGCGGAGATCTCGCCGAGGCTGTGGCCCACCGCGACGTCCGCGGTCAGGCCGAGGGCGTCGAGCACCTTGAGCCCGGCCATCGAGCCGGTCACGATCCGCGGTTGGGCGACCGTGGTGGCCACGACGTCAACGCCGGTGGGCAGCGCCGCGCGCTCGTACACCTCCTCCGCCTGCCGGAACCGCCGGCGCAGGGCGCCGCCGCTGACACCTCGACCGGAACCCTGCCCCGGGAAGAGGAAGCCGATCCGGGCCGGCCGATCGGCGTGCCCGAGGAAGAGCCCGCCGATCGGGTCGATCAGGTGGGTGCCGCCGGCCTCGACGGTCTCCAGCAGCTTGCGGAGCTTGCGCTCGGCGTCGTCCGGCGAGGACACCACCACGGCGGCCCGGTACGCCCGGCCGGCCAGGTCCCGCTCCAGCACGGCGCCGAGGTCGGCCAGCTGGGCGTAGGCCAGGCGGGACACGAGCCCGATCAGCTCCGCCAGCCGGTCCCGCAGCTGCGCCGCGCTGTCCGCCTCCACCAGCAGCAGCTCGACGTCCTGGACGGAGGCGGCCAGTTCGCCGGCACGGGCGTCGAGTTGGTCGGCCTTGCGCGACCGCGCGCCGTCCAGTACCACGTGGGTGTTGATCCCGCCGAAGCCCATCGCGGTGACGCCCGCGCGCACCGGGGCGCCCTCCGGCCAGGCCTCGGCCTTGCGTACCGCGCGCAGCGCCGGCCGGTCGCCGGTCAGCACGGGGTGCGGGTCCACGCATCCGGTGGTGGGCGGAACCACCTCGTGGTGCATCGCCATCGCGGCCTTGATCAGGCCGGCGATGCCAGCCGCCGCCTTGGTGTGGCCGATCATCGCCTTGATGCTGCTGATCGCGGCGGCGGGGGCGTCCGGGTCGGCCGTGCGGCGGGCCAGCGAGAGTGCGTTGAGCTCGTTGGCGTCGCCCACCTCGGTGCCGGTCCCGTGGCCTTCGAACACCGGCACGGTCTCGATGCCGAAGCCGGCCCGCTCGTACGCGCGGTACAGCGCGAGCTGGTACCCGCTGACCTCGGGCCGGGTGATGCTGCCCTTGCCGTCCGAGGAGATCCCCCAGCCGGCGATCGAGGCGTACACGCGGTGACCGGCCGCGAGCGCTTCGTCCTCGCGCATCAGGACGACCATGCCGCAGCCCTCGCCGGGCCAGAACCCGTTGGACCCGCGGTCGTACACCCGCATCTCGCGGCGGGCCAGCGCGCCCGTCTTGGCGAACCCGATGATCTCGAACGGATCGATGGAGAGGTCGACACCGCCGGCAATGGCGATGTCCGCGTCCCCGTCGATGATGGCCTTCGCGGCGGTGACGACCGAGAGCAGTGAGGACGAGCAGGCGCCGTCGACGGTGTACCCGCCGCCCTTGAGGTCGAAGTGGTTGCAGATCCGACCGGCGATCGTGTTCGACAGGCCGCCGGCGAGGGTGTCCTCGTCCACCGCGGGGAACGGGCTCTTGTAGCTCTGCTCGAACTCGTCCAGGAACTGGGTCAGCTGGTCGTCGTCCCAGCCCTGCTCCTTGAGCGCGCCGGCGACCATCCGGCGGACGTACGGCCAGCGCAGCCGCATGACGTTCGCCCGGGTGAACTCGCCGGTGAGGGTGTTACCCACGACGGCTGCGGTCCGTTCCCGGGCCAGGCCCTCGGCGTTCGGGAAGCCGGCGTCGGCAAGGGCCTGTGCCGCCACGTCCAGCGCCAGCCAGTGGGTGAGGTCGGTGGACCGGTAGGTGCTTCCGGCCACCTTGAACTTGACCCGATCGAACTCGTACCCCTCGATGACGGCGGCGTTGCGCGCGTAGAAGCGGTCCGGGGTCGCCGGGTCCTCCGCCCAGTAGTCCTCCAGGCGCATCCGCTCGTCGGGCAGCCGGCGGAAGGCGCGCCGGCCGGCGACGACGTTCTCCCAGAGCTCCTGGGGCGACGTGGCGTCCGGGTAGCGGCACGCCATGCCGACAATCGCGATCCTGCTCATCGAATCACCTTGCTCCGCTCGGCGATACGCATCGGCGAGGCGCTGAGCCCGATGGTCTGCTCGCTGCGCCCGCTCATGCCTTGACTTCCTCTCGGGCCATCGTCGGGGCGACCGTGATCGCGGGCCGCCCGTTGCTGCTCGTCGCCGGGACCGCCGGTCCCGACTGTGCCTCCCGCTGCTTCTGGGCCTTACGCACGATGTGGAGGGACCAGAGGAACCCGCCGCGCACGGTGCAGATGAGGGCGGTCGCGAAGAACAGGCCGTAGACGATGCCGGCGCCGGTCAGCGCGCCGTAGAGGAGTGCGACCCCGCCGCCGAACGCCACCTGCGAGAGCGGCCGTGCCGGACTGGTGCCGGGGTCGGTGATCATGTAGTTGGTGAAGAGGACGAACGCGACACCGGTCATGACGCTCAGGGCCGCCGGGATGGACGTGTCCAGAATCCAGCCGCGCACGATCGCCTGGAGGGCGAAGACGACCAGCCAGCTGCCGATCAGCCACATCCGCTTGGTCAGCATCGCGTTGAGCATCGTGCCGAAGGTGAGGATGAGCGCCGGCACGAGCCAGTCGAGCCAGCCCTCGACGTACTCGGTGAAGTGGTACGGCGGCGCCACGCTCACCCAGGAGAACAGCAGCAGCACGACGGCGATGCCGAAGTTCGACGGATTCATGAAGTGTCGCAACCGGCCGTTCACCGGCACCCGCAGCAGCCACTTGCCGCTGATGCCGACCATGACGCCGAACATCATCACGAGCACCCGGTCGTTGACGTACAGCAGCATGTTGACGACGAGGCTGGTGATGTGGGCCGGGTAGAGGAACTCGACCAGGCCGCGCAGGCCGTTGCCGACGAAGCGGGGCGCCCGCCCTTCGGCCCTGGCTCCGATGATCTCCAACACGATCTCGGTGGTGTAGCCGGTGGCGAGGGCGACGAACGGCCACAGCCACGGCTGTTCGAACCCGAGGACGGTGAACCCGAAGATGTTGAATACGGTGATCGAGATCGCGAAGTTGCGCAGCGCGATGATACGCGGGTCGCGCTTCGGCTTCTCGCTCATGACGTGACCTCCTGAGCCTGCGCTCCGAGCGTGATCGAGTGCCAGCCCGGGTTGAGCTGGAGATCCTGTTGATGCTTTCCACCGGCGCGATCCCGCCAGCTGATGTGCACGGCGACCGGGCCGGAAACCTTGCCGAGCCCGAGCATCACGTCGAAGCTGCGCTTGCCGGAGTGGCCGCTGGCGCCGTCGACGTGACCGATGAACTTCCGCCCGTCAGCGGTGGTGGCTGTCACCTGGGCGCCGATCACCGGCGAGCCGGCCACCAGTGGGCCCTTCCTCGCGGCCGCGTCCTGCACCTCGCGGGTGAGCCGCAGGCCGAGGAACGCGCCCGCCGAAGGACTCTGGTTGTGGTAGAAGACCGGCGCATCCCACTGCCGGGCCACGGCGAAGTCCAGCCGCCCGTCGCCGTCGGCGTCACCCATCGCGATACCCCTGGTCGGCACGGGGATCGCCAGGCCGAGCTCCTCGTTGAGGTTGACGTACCGGCCGTCCTCGCCCTTGACGAAGAAGGCGAGCCGCTGGCCGCCGGCCACGTCGTCGCCATCGGCCACCCGAGGCCACCAGTACGGGTTGGCGAGGAGGTCGTCGTTGGTGGTGGCGAGCTCCTGCAGCTGTGCCCACCGGTTGACGGTGCCCTTCACGAAGCCGTTGGTCTGGACGATGTCCAGCTCTCCACGGTTGGTGAAGTCACCCATCTTGGTGTCCCAGCCCCAGCCGTTCCAGGCCAGGCCCAGCGGCGCGCTCCGGTCCTCCCAGGGCGCCACCCCGTCCTGCAGCTTCGCCCGCAGGTCGGCCTGGTCCTTCGCGGTGCTGAAAAAGGCGAAGTTGCTCTCCTCGATACCGAACGACGTGGTGATGTTGCTGATGAACATGTCGTACAGGCCGTCGCCGTTGAGGTCGCCGAAGTCGATCCCCATGCCCTTGAAGGAGTCCCCGCCGACCCGCTTGGATTTGGGCACGGTCGCCGTGCGCGCGGTTTCCACCAGGGAGAACCGGATGTGGCCCGGCGTTGATCGGTTGTAGAGCAGTCGGTCCGGCCCGAAGTCGTTGGCGATGTAGAGCTCGGGCAGCAGATCGCCGTCGAGGTCGTTGGCCGCGCCGGCGAGGATCCAGCCGCGGGCGACCTCCTCGGTCAGCGCGTCGGTGTCCTCTGCGAAGGCCACCGACGGCGCGGCACCGGCCGTGCCGCCGGTCCAGCGGAACATGTGGTTCCGCCCGCCGTTGAACGCGTGGGACATGGAGTGGTTCATCGCCACGCCACCGCTGGCCGTCTCGTCGAGGACCGGCCCGTCGGGGAAGTAGTTCCCGATGAAGAGATCGTCGTGCCCGTCGCCGTCGAAGTCCGCGACCACCACGGCGGTCGACTGCCACCGAGGGCCGGTGTACGTCCCGCCGGACGAGACTCCGGGAACCAGCTCGACCGGCTCGTAGGCGCCCGCGGTCAGCTCGGTCGCGTCGGCCTTTGCGAGGTAGAGGATCGGCGTGCGGCCCATGTAGTACACCAGCAGGTCGGTCCGGCCGTCCTCGTTGAAGTCGCCGGGTACGCAGCCGGTCGGCGCCATCTGGGCGTCCGTCGGCAGGGGCCCGGGATCGAGCACGAAGGGCGCGTACCGGTCCGCCCCGACGCCCGGCACCGGGGTGACGACCGCGCGGTCGATCCGCGGGTCGGTCAGGCACAGGTCGTTCGGCAGTCCGTCGCCGTCGAGGTCGTTCATCGCGATCCCGGCACCGATCGACGAGATCCACGCCCGGATGTGCTCGTAGTCCTTGTTGACCTTTCGGATGGTCTGTTGCGGGAGGCCTCCGGGAATCGCTATCGACAGTGGCGTGAACTGGAAGTCCCGGGCCAACTGCTCGCGATCCGATGCGGACGCCTCGGGCAGTCTCGCGGCCAGGAACATCCCGACCAGCAACACGAGCGCGACGACCCCAGCCATCTGCCGATTGGCCCAGCGCATTACGGAAGTCACCGACTAATACCTCCCAACAGACACAAACTCTTCAGCAATGCGCTGCCGCCAGACCTCGAACGACGGGCGCTCGCCGTCGGGCGGCAGGTCGACCAGCGCCCGGTCGGTCACCGCGGCCGCCTCCTCGGGCGACATCCCGCAGAACACCGACGAGGCCAGATGGGTGTGCGGTGTCACCAGACCCGCCAGCACCCGTGCCTTCGCGGCGAACGCGCACGCCTGCGCGACCACGGGGCGGTGATCGCCGGCGCGGTCCCAGAACGTCGCGAGTTCGGCCTCCCCGACCCCGCCGGCGTACGTCGCCGCGAGCCCAGTGCCGCTGAAGAGGTCACCGTGGCGGTGCTTCGGGAAAGCGGCGATCCGGTCGACGATCCGGCCCACGTCGGTGCCCTCGACAAACCACAGCGCCCGGCCGATGCCCTGGTCGATGGCTTGGTCCGCGTACGCGTGCGGGTGCCCTAGCGGCCAAGGGAAGTCTTTCCTCTGGTACTGCCCGTGGACGTACCGGTCAGTGCGGAAGTACGCCTGGTGGAAGCCGTACCCTTCCAGCGCCAGCCAGTGCAGCAGCGGATCGGTGGGCATGACGCGGCGCCAGAACATACGTGGCAGCCGGGCCATCGCCCAGCCGATGCCGATGTGCGCCATGTAGATGTGCCGGCCGCCGCGCCCGGCCAGGAAAGCTTTGATCCGGCCGCCGCTCCCGAGGCTCATCGCGTCCATGATCGTGAGCCCCATCGCGGCGCCCTCGTACGCGAAGCCGCGGTAGTCGCGGGGCATGGCCTCCAGGAGCTGCTCAACCTCCGCCGGCCGGCCCGCGTAGGCGGCATGACCGAACCCTTTGACAAAACTTCGGCCGACCGTCTCCAGCAGTTCTTTCGCGTCATCGTTCTTAGCGTGGAAACCGCGCTTATCGAGTTGCGTATCCGACACATCCGGCGTCAGTAATCGTCGCCGAACGGCTCGCCAGACATTGGCCATCAACGCTCCCAGGGACGGCAAGAGAACTTAAGTTTGGTCGAGAGCACGGCGCGCCGCCACCGGCAAAGTGAGACAGCAGTGGTCGGCTCGGCCGCGACATTGGCAGAACCGCTTGACCACCAGCTTCTGCTGGCTGGCTAATACTTACGGGCGCGTTAGGGCTCTGTCTTCTCCCAGGTTGCTCATCGGGCGCGAGCCGGGGCATCCAACCTGTATACACATTGGCGACAGCCGTTGTGCTCGCACCAAGCCGGACCGCGAGATCAGTGGCGGCGAGCCGCTCGACCGCCGCTATGCAGGGCACGAACGCGACGTCTCCGTCCCACCCCAGCCGCCTGCGGGCGGCGGGCGCGCCCGTATCGACAGCTGCCACCGCCTCGGCGAAGCTGGGAGACGGCAGAACCTGATGGTCGGGATAGGTCAGAACATTCATGGCCCCCCGCCCGCCGCGCGTCTGGTCAGGCCATCCGGCGCGGCCGCCAGTCGACCAAGGCTGCTGCCTGGCAGGAGGGCGTTGCGGCCTACCTACCACTCCGGTGACCCTCCATGGCCGCCTCGCGGCGGCACGGGACGATCCCCGCGATAGCCGGGCAGAGACCCCAACTATCGCAACCCAACGTATCGACAACCTTACCCTCTGCGCCAGCCCTGGTTTCGTCCGACAACCCGCGTCCACCCAGCCCATGACAAAACGCATGAACGCGCCCAAGATCCGCAGCTGCCCCGATTCGGACTTTGCCGCTAAGTTCAAGCTTGGGCGACGACGTACCCGTTATGGATACCGGAAATTTCCACTCTCCACTTCATGAACCGAAGCCATTTGCCAGGAATCCGTCCGCTAAAGAAGCGCTCAAGTTTCTGTTGCGATGGCGATAGCGGCGTGGTTTTGCGCTAACCTTTCGCAAGCGTTGTGACGACGATGTCACTCGCTGCTACATGCCGCCAGATTCGAGGGAGCACGATGGAAGACCTGATAAGGCGGGCTGTGACCACCATCCGCGAACGTTACGAGGAGCCGCTCTCACTGGACGATCTCGCCAGGACGGCTACGCTGAGTAAATTTCACTTCCTCCGGACGTTCCGCGACGTAACAGGAGTGACCCCGGTCCGCTTCCTCTCGGCCGTACGTCTCCAGGCGGCCAAGAGTCTGCTGCTGAGCACCAGCCTCGACGTGGCGGACGTGTCAATTCAGGTCGGCTACGGCAGCCTCGGCACGTTCACCCGGCGATTCACCGAGTGCGTCGGAATATCGCCCACCCAGTACCGTCGGCTCGCCCGAGGCGAAACGGTGCCCATGCCCGAGGTCATCACCCGGCGCCGTCCCACCACGCAGGCCGGCACGATTTCCGGCACCGTCCATACGGTCGGCACCGCAGCCTCCTCCACAGTGTTCCTCGGGGCGTTTCCCACCCGGATCCCGCAGGGACGCCCGGTCGCCTGCACCGCGGTCAACCGCCACTGCCCCTGGCGGATGACCGCCGTGCCGTCCGGATCGTGGTACCTGCTCGCGGTCGCGGTCGACCAGACCCCGACCGACACCCCACCGGATCCCGCGGACCTGCCGCTGCTGGTGGGCACCGCCGGCCCGGTGCATGTGGCCGCCGGTGTGCAGGCACACGTCGACGTCACGATCCGGCCGCTGGACTGGCGCCATCCCCCGATGCTGTTCGCCCTGCCGGGCGTCGAGGCGCTCCGCCACGCGGCATGACCGGTCGGACAGGGCACTGGAAGCAAGCAATCTAGGAGGTGTGCCGCGCCCGCCGTACCGGGAGGCTGGGACGATGCCCCCCACCCGTGTCGTGCTCATCACCGGCTGCTCCTCCGGCATCGGTGCGGCCACCGCCCTCCGGCTGCACCGCGCCGGCCATCTGGTCTACGCGTCGGCGCGACGGGTGGACGAGCTGGCCGGGCTCGCCGCGGCCGGCATAGCCACGCTCCACCTGGACGTCACCGACGAGGCGTCGATGCAAGCCGTCGTGAAGCGGATCGCTGAGGAGCGCGGCCGCATCGACGCCCTCGTCAACAACGCCGGCTACGGCGTCATCGGCGCCCTCGAGGAGGTGCCGCCGGCGGCGGTCCGGTCACAGTTCGAGACCAACGTGTTCGGTGCCGTGCGGCTCATCCAGCTCGTCCTGCCCGGCATGCGGGCCGCGGGGTGGGGCCGGATCGTCAATCTCTCCTCGGTCCTGGGCCAGGTCGCCGTGCCCGGCAGCGCGGTCTACGGCGCCTCCAAGTACGCCCTTGAGGGCGTGAGCGATGCCCTGCGCGTCGAGGTGGCCCGGTTCGGCGTGCACGTCTCGCTGATCGAGCCAGGCCCGGTACGCACCGCCTTCGCCGCCCGCGCGACGGCCGAGCTGCCCGGCGACTCCGCCGCGTACGAGGACTTCCGCGACCGCCTCGCTGACTGGTTCGCCGCCGTCTACGGCCCGGCCCGGCCCAACCCCCTCGGCCGGTTCACTGTCGACAGCGAGGCCGTCGCCGCAGCCGTCGACCGCGCGATCCGGGCCCGCCGACCCCGGGCCCGCTACCCGGTGGGGCTCCCCGCCCGAGGCCTGTCCCTCCTCCGGCGCATGCTGCCCGGCAGGCTTCTCGACGGCTTCGTACGGGCACAGTTCCCGGCACCCTAACCGGCCAGACTGAGCTTCCGGTCGGCAAGCAGGCCGGCCTGCTCGGCGGTCAGGTGCCCCTGCTCGCGGAGCCAGACGATCGAGTCCCCGATGGTCGTGAGCAGCGGCCGCGGCTCGACCCCGAGTGGCGCCTTCGGCATCGACTCGTCGATGTGGGCGTCGCAGTTGCACATGTACGCTGCGGTGTACTCCGCCGGGATGTGCCACGGCACGACGTGCTGCACGATGTCGACCAGGCGGCACAGCGGCATGGCGGCGCGAGCCGGGACGAAGAGCGTCCGGAGCCGGCGCCCGGTCGTCGTCTCGACCGCCCTGATGTATTCCACGGTGGAAATGTGGTGGCCGCCGGGGAAGAAGCGGCGCGGACCCAGGCCCGGACGGAGCGCGGCGGCGAGCAGCGCCGCGACGTCGCGGACATCGTTGATGGAGAAGCCGCCGGTGGGCATGACCTTCAGCCGGCCCTTGACGGCGTTGCGCAGCCGGGTCAGCTGGTCGCCCACGTGTGGGTCGTGCGGGCCGATGGTCGCGAGCATGTTGACGATCACCACCGGGGCACCGTTCGCCTGGTACTCCCTGGCGACGTGCTCGGCGGCCGCCTGAGCGACGAAGTACGGCGGCCCCGCCTGACCCGGTGGCAGGTCGGTGGTGAGCTTCTGGTCGCTGGGCAGCAACGCGGCGTAGCTCGACGCGTACACGATCGGATCGGCGCCGGCGCGGTGGGCGTGCTCCAGAACGTTCCGCACGCCGGGGGCGGTCACTCGGGCCATGCGGCGGGCGTCCCGGCTGTCCATCGAGAAGACGGTGGCCAGATGTACGACGGCGTCCACGCCGTCCGTCGCCTTCGCCACGCTGTCCGCGTCCGTCACGTCGCCGATGAGGACCTCGACGCCGGCCGGGTCGACACCGAGCGGCAGGAGTGCCGGCGCCACGCGCGACTCGTCGCGTACGAGCAGACGTACCTGATGGCCCTGCCGCAGCACGGCCGCGGTCGTGTGGCTGCCGACATAGCCCGTGCCGCCGGTGATCAAAACCTTCATGTCACTCCTTCGCGCGGTGCGCGACAGATCCGTCCCGACGGGTACGACGATGCTGGCTTGCGATGTGCGTTGTCTTCGCTGAAATTGCTCTTTCAAATGGTTATGCCCCTGCTGACGCAGGGGCGTTCGCCCACGCTTGCTCAAGGGACGCTAACCATCAGCTCGCGTTGGGCGAGCTCGGGGCGCTGGTCAGGACCAAGGCGCCGTCGGATACCAGGGAATGATTTCACGCCGGGCCAGCACGCGCACGTCCCAGTAGAGGAACGTGAAGACGCCGGCAACGATCAGCGCGACCGCGGTGAGGACCGCGGCGCGGGTCGGTTTCTCGCTGAGCCAGCGCTGCAGGCGCCCCCGGGTGCCGTACGCGAGGACGAGGAACAGGATCGACAGGATGATGATGTTGCCGATGGACTGGAGCGAGAAGGCCGCGGCGCCGTAGAGCGGGTTGCCGCTCTCCGCCGCGTCCCGGAACAGCTGCCGGAACAGCGCGAACGGCCGCCCGATGAGGAAGCCACCGATCAGCGCTCCCATGAAGACCATGGGGAAGTTCGGGAACCGCTTGGAGATCCTCGCGAACGGGTCGGGCACGGTGCGGATCGCCGCCAGGCCCATGTAGGTCATGATGAGCCCGATCAGGCCGAAGACCACCAGGGACTGGATGCTGCGCGGCGACAGGGTGCCTGGCGCGTTCGACGTCGCCGTGGAGAACTGCGGCATGCTCGTGCCGACCAGCCCCACGATCGCGCCGTACGTGGCCGAGACGACGATCATGCCGACCGACATCCAGCCGACCGGCTTCAGGACCTGCCCCAGGCGAGCCATCCGGCTGCCGCTCCCGCCCACCATCGGTGCCACGGCACCGAAGGCGGCGATGTTGCAGGCGGTGAAGCTGCCGGCCACGCCGGACACGAACGCGAATGCGATGCCGGCAACGATGCCCTGGATGGGCGTCGCCTTGGCGTCGTGGCCGAGCATCGTGTTCGCCACGTTGTCGCCGATCGTCCGGTCGACGAACTGGGCCGACCAGACCACGGTCAGCAGGAATCCGCCGAGGGCGCTCAGCAGGATGATCAGGCCGCGACGGCGGGGAATGGCCCCGTTGACGAAGATGGACGTCGCCTTCGGCCCGGTTTCCGGCCTGACGAGGCCCGGCGGCCCCTTCGCCAACGAATTCTTGGTTGTCTGCGCCATGCGCACTCCTTCCACAGCAGGAAAATTTGATTGACGCGCGCCAATAACAGAATGCCGCACAACCGGGGTTACCCTTTATCCCAGATTGCTCTATTCTGGTTCAGCTTGGCGCGCCACCTCCGCACAGCGGCCGCCCGGCCCCACAATGGTGATGTCCCCCGCCGACAGCACAACGGAGGAGCAGAATGTCCCGTCTTTCGGCCGGCCACCCGTCCGGTGGCCCGATCGGCGCCGAAACCGCACCGCCTTCCCGTAACTGGCGCAAGGCGCTGCTCAGTGTCCACATCGCCACCGCCGTGGGCGTGCTGGGCACCGACGCCGTGCTGCTGGCACTGGGCATCGCCGGCATGCGCGGCAGCAGCCCGGAGACCGTCTACCCGGCCGCCAGCCTCGTCGGTACCTGGTTGGTCGCGCCCCTGGCCCTGACCGCCCTCGCAACCGGCGCGCTCCTGGGTGTGTCCACCAAGTGGGGACTGGTGCGGTACTGGTGGGTGGCGATCAAGCTGGGAATCACCTTCGTGTTGAACGTGATCCTGTTCCTCGCGCTCGTCCCCCTACTGAGCAACCTCGCGGACAAGGCCACGGCCGGCGACGCGTTGACCACCGCCGATCGGATGCCGGCGCTGGTCGCCCCGATCGCCGCCGTGACGCTGCTGTCGCTGAACGTCGTGCTCGCGGTCTTCAAGCCACGCTGGCGGATCGGCTCCGCCACCGGGTGACGTACCCCCGAGGCAGACCCGCCCCGCGTCGAGGCCGTACGGCCCGGCGCGGGGCGTTCTTAGGGTGGCGGATCGCTCAGCCGAGGGTCAGCGCCGCCACGCCGTAAACCAGTGCGGCAACCACCCCCAGGGTGGCGGTCAACGCGGCCGCGACCGGCACGATCGCGGACCGGACCCGAGCGGCGATCATCCGGTTAAAGCTGTCGGTCTCGTTGAGCCGCGGAAAGGGCTCGTCGGGCACCGGTACGCCGAGGAACGCGCAGAGCGGCGCCCAGCCCTCGGCCACGTTGTAGACCAGCAGCCGATCGGCCGGGACGTACGCCTTGACCTCCTCGTTGTGGCGGTTGAAGCTGCCGGTCGCGTACTCCTGGTCGGGCACGCCGTCCGGAAACGTCCGGCCATTGAACGGCCTGCCGTCGAAGACGCGGTTCCACAGCACCCGATCGAGCAGCAACGGCACCTGCGCGGAGGACGGGTTGGCCCAACGCACCACGGTGAACAGCAACCGTTCGGCGAGGTTCCGGCGACGCATCGGAAACTTGAAGATCGTGTTGAGGGCGCTCTGATACCAGCGCTTCGGATCGCGGACGGTCAGCAGAATCTTCGCGTCCGGATAGGCGTCCACCAACTCACGCCAGTACGCGGCACCCGGCCAGTCGACGGTGGCGCCGTAGCCACCCAGGACGCTCTCCCAGTCGGCCCCGCCGCCGTCCGCGATGCGCCGCCAGCGCCGCACCAGTTCGGGCTGCTCCATCACCTCGGTCATGTGGCAGCACGGCCCGAACCCCAGGCGCTCAAGCGCGACCTTCATGGAGGCGGTGCCCGTACGCCCGTATCCCACACCGATGACCTTCAGGCTGGGGCGGGGATCAGTTGGCTCCGGCATGCGGATTCCTTTCAGTCAACGCGTACGGGTACTCAGTCGGCGGGGTGCTCGCCAAGGGCAGCGGGTGTCCGGTCAGGGGATGACGATGCGAGCACCGGCCGTCCGGGGAGGTCCGCGACGTCACGCGCACGGACCCGCCCGAGCGCGGAGGCGACGATCGTGGTGAGCACACCAGCGAGGGCGACGAGCAGGTAGGCACGTTGGAAGCCGACGACGGTGTCAGCCCGCCCGGTCGCCCCCAGTACGGCCACGAGGCCCGCCACGCCGACCACCGCGCCGATCTGCCGGAAGCAGGAGGCTACGGCGACGCCCGTCGCATACCGGTTGCGGGGCAGTTCGGCCACCGCCGCACTGCCGAATGACGGCAAGCAGAGTCCCGCCCCCATCCCGGTGAGAAGCGTAGCCGGCAGGAAAATGGTGAAATAGCGTGGTTCGCCGGTCGTGGTAAGCCCCAGAATCAGGGCACCAGCCGCGAACACGAGCCCTCCGGGCACGGTGATGGCCCGTTGGCCGTACTTGTCCGCCAGTCGGCCGCTGACGACGGCGGCCACTGCCGCCATCATCGGGCCGACGGTCAACGCGACGCCCGCCAGGAAGATGTCGTACTGCCACGCGGAGGTCAGAAAGAGGACGTTCGTC
Source organism: Micromonospora sp. SL1-18 (assembly GCF_047921505.1). NCBI lineage: Bacteria > Bacillati > Actinomycetota > Actinomycetes > Micromonosporales > Micromonosporaceae > Micromonospora > Micromonospora sp. SL1-18. Next base: position 77,085 of record NZ_JBLROA010000025.1, read on the forward strand.
AGGAGCAGAGCGTAAAAGCCGGCGCCGAAAACCAGCGATCCCACATTGGCCACCGCGAACGACCGGATACGAAACAACTCCGGATCGACGACCGGCACCGGATGGCGGGCCGAACGCGCGAGGAACAGCACGGACAATATCGCGGCAGCTATCAGCGAGCCCACTACGCCGAACGAGCGCCAACCCCAATCCGCCCCGTTCACCAGTGCCAGAGCCAACAGGCCGACGGCACCCGCGAGGAGTATGGCGCCGACCGCGTCCGGCCAGCGGGTCACACCGGTTTCCCGGCTTTCCCGCAAGAGCCGGAGCGACGGCACGAGGGCCGCCAGGCCGATGAGCAGATTGACCAGGAATATCAAGCGCCAGCCCTGCCAGTGGACCAGCACGCCGCCGAGCGAAGGCCCGGTGGCGGCGGCGATCGCACCGGTCGCGGTCCACAGTGCGGTCGCGGTCGCGCGCCGCTCCGGCGGGAACTCCGGCAGCACCAGGCTCAGCGACGTCGGCACGACCAGCGCCGCACCGAGTGCCTGTACGATCCGGGCGCCGATGAGGAACTCGACGTTGATCGCGAGGCCGCACGCCAGCGAGGCGGCAAGGAAGATCAGCAAGCCGGCGAGGAACATCCTCCGCCGGCCGATCCGGTCGGCGAGGCGGCCCGCCGGCACGAGGGCCGCGGCGAAGATCACATTGTAGGCGTTGATGATCCAGGACATGGTGCTGAGCGAGTCCTGCGGAAAGGACCGGCGCATGTCGGGAAACGCGATATTAACGATCGTCACATCAAGAAGCGCCATGAAAACCGCGCTGGACGTGACGAGAAGGACTTTCCACCGACGGGCCACCGGCGCACTCCTTCAGGATCTTTTTAAGGGGGCGTCGCTAGAACACGTGCCGCACCGGCCAGCGGCATCCGCCGCCCACTCGGTGCGGTTATGAAATTCAATTCACAGCGGCGCTTGTCGCAGCTTTTTAGATATGGGGCGCAATCGATTCTTGCCCCGCCGCGGAGTGTAAGCCACTCCGAGGTTGCTTTTTGTCGCGAAGGCTTGATTCCATCACATCGACAGGGCCGCCGCGGTCATTTGGACGGAGGCTGGTCCCGGAGCGCCGCGAGCAGCCGGTGAGCCAGTTCCGCCCGGCAGACCAGCAGGTCGGGCAGGCGGGGATCGGCCTGGTTGTATTTCAGCGCCGATCCGTCGATCCGGGAAGCGTGCAGCCCAGCCGCCGTCGCCACAGCCACCGGCGCGGCCGAGTCCCACTCGTACTGGCCACCGGCGTGCACGTACGCGTCGACCTCGCCGCCGATCACGGCGGCTATCTTCGCGCCGGCCGACCCCATCGGCACGAGCTCCGCGCCGACCTCCTCGGCGAGCGCGGTGAGGAACGCCGGCGGACGGCTGCGGCTGACCGCCAGGCGCAACGGTCCGCCGCTGGCGGCGGACGGGGTTGTCGGTGGCTCGTCCGTAGCGAGCACCCGGCGCTGCGCGGGCAACGCGACGGCGCCGGCCGCCAGCAGGTGCGGACCACCGGCGTGCCGGGACCAGAGCGCGACGTGTACCGCCCAGTCGGAGCGGCCCTCCTCGGCGAACTCCCGGGTACCGTCGAGCGGGTCGATGATCCACACCCGCTCGGCAGCAAGCCGGGCCGGCGGCATCGGGTCCACCCCCTCCACCCAGGCCCGCCGAGCCTGGTCGTCCTCCTCCGACAGCACCGCGTCCGCCGGCCGCCGGCGGGCCAGCTCGGCACGGATCAGGTCGTGTGACACCTTGTCGCCGGCCGCCTTGAGCGCGGCCGGATCGTCGTGGCCCCGCTCGGCGCGTACCTCCAGCAACAGCTCGCCGGCGCGGTCGGCGAGCCACCGGGCGAACGCGCCGTCCTCACCGGACGATCGGGGCCGGTCCTGGGCGTACTCCACGCGGACCACCTCCTCTCGGCACGAATTCTGGACGTTCCCTGCCGAGCCGGCTTCTCCGACGTTGCCTTCTTCCAACGGGGCTGGTGACAACCGGACACCACACATCTACCGTCGTCTGCGGGGTGACGTGGCGTGGCGATGACTCATGACCAGTGGCAGGCGGTCCGCACGACGTTTCGCGAGACCGGTGACCGATTCGCCGAGATGGTGTGCGCCGCGCGGGATCCCCACGCGCTCGCGACCGTCAGCTGGACGGTAGCCGAGACCGCCGCTCACGTGGCGGCTCTCGCGTCGCTGGCGACCCATGTCGTGGCGCCCGACGACGTACCGGCCCTGAAGGAGATCTCCGACTCGATCCCGACCACGACGTGCGACACCGTCGCCGACTTGAACGCGCTCACGCTGCGGCACTTCACCGAGCGGGACCTGGTGGTACTCGCCCACCGGCTGCGGACCGACATCGGCCTCCTTCTCCGGATCACCCGCGACCTCGACCCCGGCCAGACCGTGGAATGGCTCGGTGAGTCGCGCGTCCCGGTTTGCGGGATCGTCGCCCATCTGCTCAACGAACTGCACATCCACGGGCGCGACATCGCCCGCGCCGGCCGCACGCCGTGGGAAGTACGGCCAGAGGACGCGGCCCTGTTCTTCGAACTGTTTCTCGTCGGCCTGACCCGCCACGGCTACGGGCGCCTGCTGGACAACGGTGAACCGCCACGGGAGCGCCGCATCGCGGTCGCGTTCCGTTCCCCGTACACGACTCCGGTGACGCTCGTCCTCCAGCGCGGCCTGGTGGCGGTCGAGGAGCCGGGCCGAGACAGCGATGTACGGCTGTCGTTCGATCCGGTGACGCTCAACCTGATGTTGTTCGGTCGACTCAGCAAGGCGCGTTCCGTCCTCACCGGCAAGGTGGTCATCGGTGGACGCCGGCCTTGGCTGCTGCCCGCGTTCCTGCGCAAACTGCGACTTCCCAGTTGACCCCGAAGCCGGCAAAATCTGGCACGCAGCGGCCGGAGAGCAGGTGAAATGACAAACGCCACGCTTGGCGGCCGTCTTACCCGGCGGCCTGAACGTGATCCTGGACCAGGCGCAGCATCTCGCTGACCGAGCCGGCCGGATCGGTCACAGGGAACTGGACGGCGCGCACCGTCATGACCGGATCGAGCAACAGCGTGGCCCGCTTGAGCCGGTCGGCGCCGGCGGCTCGGAAGGTGGGCAGCAGCAGCGCCGTGGCGAGCCGCCCGTCGGCATCGGAGAGCAGCGGGAACGGCAGCTCGGCGTGCGCGGCGAAGGCAGCTAGCTGGTCCGGACGCTGAGTGCTGACTCCGTGGATCCGCGCACCCGCGGCTGCGAAATCGGCGGCCCGTGCGGCATAGGTGCTGGACTCGAGCGTGCAGCCGGGAGCGCCGGGGATGTCCGCCCAATACGGCGGGAGGCCATGTACGCCGGGTACGAACGCGCCGGGAAAGCAGTAGAGCACCGTCCAGGCACCCGGGTCAGATGGCGGCACCGGTACGCCGTCGTGGCGTACCAGGGTCAGCTCGGGGAGTCGGCGCCCGACGAGGGCGTGGACGCGGCGAGCCTCCGCCGACCCGGCCGCCGCGGTGGCGGTGAGCGACCCGTCGCCGAGCATGTGCTGGTCGCCCCACTCCTGCAAGGCGATCAGCACCGGCAGTAGACCCTCGCCCTTGGCGGTGAGCAGGTAGTCGTAGCGCGGCGGGCGATCCGTGTACCGCCGGCGGTGCAGCACGCCATGCTCGACGAGGGCGGCGAGGCGCTCGGTCAGGGCGCGGCGGCTCATTCCGAGCCCACTTTGCAGGCCGTCGAAGCGGGTCACACCGCCGGCGATGTCGCGGATGAGCAGGAAGGTCCACCAGTCGGTCAGTACGGCGAGGGATTGGGCGATGCCGCAGTCCGCATCGGCGAGGTCGACTCTTCTCACCCCTACCACTATAGTCAGTTCCATTATGAAACTGACCGTCTTCTGGCGCTGGTGGGTCGCCGGTGTAACCAGTCACCTCGGCTCGGCGGTCGGCGGGTTGGCCCTGCCACTGACCGCGCTGACCGTGCTGGACGCGTCGGCCTTCGAGATGGGTCTGATCACGGCGGCCGGCTATCTCGCGTACCTTTTGAACAGTCTGCCGGCAGGGGTGATCGTGCAGCGCGTGCCGCTGCGCGGCATGCAGGTCGCCCTGGATCTGGTCCGGGCCTTCGCCATCGCGTCCGTCCCTCTGGCATGGTGGTTCGACGCCCTGACGGTGGCCCAGATGGTCGCGGTCGCCTTGGTCGTGAGCTTCGCCAACGTGCTGTTCGACGTGGCGAACCAGACCTTCCTGCCGGAGATCGTGCCAGCCGCGCAGTTGCAGGCGCGTAACAGCCTCAACTCCGGCACGCATGCCGCCACCCAGTTGGGCGGGCCGTCCCTGGGCGGAATCGCGGTGCAGCTGCTGGGTGCGGTGCCGACGCTGTTTGTGGACGCCGTCAGCTATTTGATCTCCGCCGTGTTGCTGCGCACCCTCCCGGCCCGGCGGGTGCAGCGACCGGCCGAGCGGCCACCGATCGTCACGATGATCCGCGAGGGCTGGCACTTCGTGCTCCGACACCCGATCATCGGGCCGTCCATGTGGGACGCCACCGCGACGAACTTCGTCTGCGGCGCGATGCTGGCCCTCTTCCCGTACTACTTGGTGCGCGACCTGCACGCATCGCCGCTAATGGTCGGGCTGCTGCTCGCCGCCGACGGCCTCGGCACGCTCATCGGCGCCGCGCTGACCACCCGGTTCACCGATCGGTTCGGCACCGCACGCGGCCTGATCGTCGCGTCCTTCGTCGGTGTGGCCGGCGCGCTCATCATCCCGCTTGGCACCGGCACCGCCGCCTACCTCGCCTTCGCCGCCGGCAACCTCATCTTCGCCAGCTCCAGCGTGGTTCTCAGCGTGACCACTCGCACCTACCGGATGCTCGCCAGCCCGCCAGACCTCCTGTCGCGTGTGATCGCCACGGTCAAGTTCGTCTCCTGGGGCGCCATCCCGCTCGGCGGCCTGCTCGCTGGTGCCCTCGCCGGGCCGCTCGGCACCCGTGCCACTCTGCTGATCTTCGGGGCGCTCACCGTGCTGTCCCCGATCATCTACCTGTCGACCCCGATCCGCCGGCTGCGCGACCTGCCGCTCGACGCCGCCCCGCGACCCGCCGAAGCCCGGGTGTGAACCGCGACGAAGCGAAAACCTGGCCGCGTCTGGGCCCCTGCTGGCTATCGCCGGCCCTCACTGGCGCGAAGCAGTAACAGACGCCCGAATCGGGGACCGGGTCGGGAACGCCGTCCGGCGCACCTGCAGGGCGGCCACGGACGACAGGACGAGCAGACCACCCGCTAGCTGCACGGGGGTGAGGATCTCGTCGAGCGTGAGCGCCGCCAGCGCCGTGGTGACGACCGGTTCGAACGTCGACAGGATGGCTGCAGTCGAAGGGCCAGTCCGCCGGAGGCCGGCGAAGAAGGTCAGCATCGCCAAGACGGTGGACACAACCGCGATGCACGCAAGCCAGAACCATCCCTGCAACCCGAGGCTGAGATCAACTCCGCCCGTCACGAGGGCACTTGTGGCCAGGGTGAGGGCGGCCCCTGCCGTCACCAACGCGGACAGCACCACCGGTGGCAGCCGGTGCGCGACGGTGTCAGCAACGAGGATGTAGCCGGTGTAGGTGACAGCGGCGCCGAACGCCAGGGCCGCCCCGAGCGGGTGGAAGTCCACCCGGCCGGTACCGAGAAGCACGAGCAGCGCCCCGCAGGAGGCAGCCACCAGTGCGATGCAGCGGCCGGGTGTCAGGCGGTCCCGGCCCAGCAGAACAGCCGCAAAGGTGACCAGCAGCGGGTAGGTGTAGAAGAGCAGGGACAGCAGCGAGGCGTCCATCAGCTCCAAGGCCGCGAAATACAGGGACGCCTGGGCGGCGTACCCGACGGCACCCAGACCGAGGGCCGTCACCAGCAGACCCAGGGTTAGTTGAGCGGAACCCGGCCTTCGGTCGGGGCTCGAAGGGTCGCGAAGCAGGCCCGGCCGCAGGAGCAGCAGCATCGCCAGCAGGCCGGCGGCGAAGCCGAAGCGCACCACGAGCAGCGCTTCAGGTGAGACGCCCGCGGCGTACGCGAGCTTCCCGAAGATCGCCATGGCGCCGAAGCACGCCGCTGACAGAAGGCACAAGGCAGGACCCATGCCCTAGAGCATCGATGCTCCCACCCTGCAGGTCCAGTGACGATACCTGGACCTGATTCGTTAGTATTTCTGCATGGTCACGCTCGATCTTCGTCGACTCCGCCTCCTCCGCGAGTTCGAGGAACGAGGGACCCTGGGCGCGGTTGCCACGGCTCTCGGCTACAGCCCTTCCTCGGTGTCCCAGCAGTTGAGCGCTCTGGAAAAGGAGGTCGGCGCACGCCTGCTCGAGAAGGCCGGCCGCGGTGTGCGTCTCACCGACGCCGGGCGCCTGCTCGCACAGCACGCCCGAGTCCTGCTGACAGCAGCCGAGGCGGCGTCAGCCGACCTGTCCGCACTGGCCGGTGAGGTGCGGGGCACCGTACGCGCCAGCGGTCTGCAGTCAGCGACTCGTCGCCTACTGGTTCCCGCAGTGGCACGCATGATGGTCGAGCACCCGCACGTGCGCACCGAGGTCTCCGAGCTCGAGCTCGAACAAGCGCTGCCGGGACTGCGGCTCGGCGCGATCGACCTGGTGATCAGCGACGAGTACGACGGTCACCCACGCCCCCGGCCGGCAGGGCTACGGTTCACCCTGCTGCACGAGGAGCCACTGAAACTGGTCCTGTCACCCGGGAATCCGCTGGCCAAGCAGGGAGGGCCCATCGCATTGTCCATGCTGCGGGAGGAGGTCTGGGCGGCCTCCGACGCGGGCACTGGCCATCACGACATGGTCGTAGGAAGCTGCCGCTCCATCGGCGGCTACGAACCCGACGTACGGCACCGGTCCAACGACGCGGACGTCCAACTCGAACTCGTGCGCACCACCGGAGCCGTCGCGCTACTGCCGGCGTTGACACTGCCCGCAGCAGACCCAACCCTTGCGATCCGTGACATCGCTGAGGAAAAGATCGGACGTCGACTGGTCGTTGTCCTTCGAGACGGCCCCGCAGCCCCCGCGCTCGCGGCCTTCCTGGCCGTCGTGACAGACCAAGCCCACGATCTCAACGAGAAACCGAGGACCAAAAGGCGCGAAAACGCTGTGTAGCTCCAAAGTCGAGTTGGTGGCCTCATACACGCGATGGGCCGGCCCTCCGCGGAACAAGCCCGGTCCCTGCACGTACTGCCATAGTTACTCGTGCACGAGCGGGAAGCGTTACTCGGCGGGCTGATCACCATCCTGTGCCACCGGCCCGTGCAGCTCCTTGCGCCACAACTCGTGTCCCCGCATCAGCCAGCCGACCCAGAAGACTGCAAACAAGATCAGAAAACACGCGAACAGCACGATGGCAAGTACTGCCGCGATCGGCTGAAAGCGGCCAGCATCACCGTTCCATCCGCTCGCCGCGACTACTCCCGCACCGAAGAACACGATCATGAGCAGGGTGATGGACGGCCGGTCAACCGGATGACGGTGGCGGGGAAGACGCAACTTCGGCTCCTTCAGTCTCTGGCGGCAGACGTCCACCCACGGTCGCCTCCGGTCGCTGCATCCTGCCAGAGAGACCAGACCACGGCCAGAGATGAGAGATC
>NZ_JBLROA010000026.1:0-84283 GCF_047921505.1 Micromonospora sp. SL1-18
TGCTGAGCCTGATGGTTCGCTCGCTCCGCTCGCTCACGTGACCGGCCCTCGCCGGTTCTCCTCGCCCGCCCCGCCCGGCCCGCCGACCGGTGAGGATGAGGGGCGGTAGATGTGGAAGCCCGGCGGCGCGAACCCGTCGTCGGGTACGGCGGTGGGCGTGCCGCTCGACGACGGGGCCGGCGAGGTGGGGGTCGGGTCGGCCGGTGCCTCCGGCTCCTCGTCGGCCAGCTCGTCGTCGCCGAGCGGCCGGCCGATCAGGCGCTCGCTGCGCAGCCGGCCGGCCACCAGCGCCCCGCGTACGGCCACCAGCGCCGCGACGCCGGCGGCGACCGTGACCCCGATCCGGCCGGTGAACGGGACGAGCCCGAGCGCGCCGCCGGCCACGAAGGCGAGCATGAGCGCGGTCTCGGAGTGGGCGAAGGAGCTGGCCCGCAGCCGTTCCGGGATCCGCTCCTGGATCGACGCGTCGACCGCGAGCTTGGCGATCCCGCTGAACAGGGACGCGACCACGCAGAGCAGCGCCACCATGGGCAGCGAGAACCTCAGCGCGGCCAGCACCGCCACCCCGGCCACGATGATCATGCCGCTGGACTGGATCGCGGCCGGCCGGTGGATACGCAGCCGGGTGCCGGCCGCGGTGGCCAGGAAGCCGCCCACCGCCAGCGCGCCGCCGATCAGGCCCAGCGCGGCCTGGGCGCCCAGGTCTCGGCCGAAGAAGTCGGTGGTCAGGCTGCCGGCCTTGATCGCGAAGGCGAGGAAGAGCAGCAGGAAGCCGTACACCCCGCGCAGCGCCGCCGCGCCGATCAGGGTGGCGATCACCAGGCGGCCGGCGGGGCGGCCCCGGCCCAGCGGTCGTTCCCCTCCCCGGCGGCGCAGCGCCTGCAGCGGGCGCGGTACCCGCTCCGGCGGCTCGGAATCCGCCTTCGGCGGCAGGCGGAGCGAGATCACCATGCCGGTCAGGAAGATCAGGGAGGCCACCCGGAGCGGCCACTGCGGCCCGAACCAGAACGCGGCCAGCCCGAGCGGGGCGACCAGTCCACCGGCCACCGTGCCGTAGACGCTCGCCCTGGCCCCCACCTGGGACAGCCCCAGGCCCTCCGGCAGCAGCCTCGGCACCGCCGCCGAGCGGGCCACCCCGTAGGCCCGGGAGAGGGCGAGCACGCCGAACGCCGCCGGATAGAGCCCGAAGCTGCCGATGTAGTCGGAGATCAGCCAGGCGAGGAAGGCCCGGCCGAGCATGGTGGCCGCCAGCGCGTACCGGCGGCCGTGCCGGAAGTGGTCCAGCAGCGGTCCGACCACCGGGGCGAGCATGGCGAACGGCACCATGGTCACCAGCAGGTAGAGCGCGACCTGGTTCCGGGCCTCGCCCAGCGGCACGTCGAAGAAGATCGTCCCGGCCAGGCCGATGGCGATCAGGGTGTCCCCGGCGCAGGAGAGGGCGTGCAGGTCGAAGAGGCGGACCATGCCCACCTCGTTGCCGGCGCTGCGGGCCCGGGCCGACCCGGCCCGTCGCGTCATCCACCGACTGCCCCGCAGCGAGCCGCGGAGCAGCAGGCGGGTGGCGCGGATGCCCGTGCCGACGATCCGCCCGAGGGCGGACCGGCCGGAGCGGGAGGACAGCGGCATGTCGTACATCCTTGCCCATCTGATCCAACCGCGCCGGGCCACCTGCGGAGAACGACTCCGGGGAGTGCCTGACAACCGACCATGGGCATGGGGAACAATGGGTAGGTGACCAGGCCCGCCTCCGCCCGCGCTCCAAGGCTCGACCAGGTGTGCGCCGCCGCCGTCGAGGTGGCGCGCGCCGCCATCACCGAGGTGGACCCCGCCGACGTCGGCGAACACCTCCAGGCCGTCGCCGAGGGCGACCGCCTCGTCACCCACTACTTCGAGTGCCGGCTGGCCGGCTACCGCGGCTGGCGCTGGGCCGTCACGGTGACCCGGGTGCCGCGCAGCCGGAACGTCACGATCTGCGAGACGGTCCTGCTGCCCGGCGCCGACGCGCTGCTGGCCCCCGGCTGGGTGCCCTGGCAGGAGCGGCTCAAGCCGGGCGACCTGGGCCCGGGTGACCTGCTGCCCACCCCGCCGGACGACGAGCGGCTCGCCCCGGGCTACCTGCTCTCCGACGACCCGGCGGTCGAGGAGACCGCGTGGGAGCTGGGCCTGGGCCGGCCCCGGGTGCTGTCCCGAGAGGGCCGCTCGGAGGCCGCGCAGCGCTGGTACGACGGCGACCACGGCCCGAACGCCCCGATCTCGGTGGCCGCGCCGGCCGCCGCCCGCTGCGGCACCTGCGGCTTCTACCTGCCCTTCGCCGGGGCGCTGCGGCAGGCCTTCGGCGCCTGCGGCAACTTCTACGCGCCCGACGACGGCCGGGTGGTGAGTGCCGACCACGGCTGCGGCGCGCACTCGGAGACCCTCGCCGAGACGGCCGAGACCCCGGTCGACGAGCTGCCCACGGTGTACGACGACAGCGCGGTCGAGTCGGTGTCCGTCAGCCGGGCCCCGGGTTCGGTGGAGGCGGCCGAGCCGGCGGAGCCGTACGGCCACTCCTGACGGTCAGCCCCGGTGGGCGGCGGCCTCTCGGCGACGGCGCCGGTTGGCGTCGTGTCGCATCATCACCGCGAGACCGGGAAAGCCCCACAGGAAACCGGCCAGGCAGGTCCAGAGCCAGTTCTGGTGCCCGTGTTCGGTGAGCCAACCACGGAAGAAGACCAGCAGCACCAGCCCGACCGCCGCCCAGACGATCAGCCCGGCGACGGCGAACGGCACCATCGGCGGGTCGAGCGGCTCGGGCCGCGGCGGTTGCTCCTGAGGCACGGGGCACAGCGTACGCGACCGCTTGTGCCCGACCCGGGAGCTCCACCCCGGGTTGTACGCCGCGGTGTTGTTGTTCATCCTGTACTTCCTGCGTGGGCCGATCGAGTTGGTGGCGTTCCGACGCGGGAAAAGACGATCTTCTGGTGAGCCTGGTCATATCGCACGTCGTTAGCCAGGCTTATTAGTTAGGCTAACGAGTGTGACGGAGCGGACGGTGACGGCGAAACGCGTGCCACCGGCGCAGCTGGCCCCTCAGCTGCGTGATGCGATCACCCGGCTCAACCGGCGGGTCCGGCAGGCCCGCCCAGTCGGCGACCTGACGGTCACCCAGCTCTCGGCGCTGACCAGCCTCCGGATGGCGGGCGCGCTGACGCCCCGGGAGCTGGCCGACATCGAGCGGGTGCAGCCGCCGACGATGACCGGGATCGTCGCGAAGCTGGAGGAGCGCGGCCTCGTGCAGCGGACCCCCCATCCGACCGACGGCCGGCAGGTCATCCTGGCGGCGACCGAGGGCGGACGGGCCGTGCTCGAGCAGTTCGAGCGGGCCCGCAACGAGTGGCTGGCCAGTCGACTGGCCGCGCTCAGCGAGGAGGAACGCGACACGCTGCGGCGGGCCGCGGACATCCTCCAGGGGATCGCTCGCGCCTGAGCCGCGATCGCCTCGTGCGGTCCGCTTCGTCCGCTGTGGATGAGGCGTACGCGGCGCGAGGAGGCGCATAAAGAGTGCAGGCGAAGTTGAGCACGATGTTCCAGTCCCTACGAGTCCGCAACTACCGACTCTTCGCCACCGGACAGCTGATCAAGTTGATCGGCGTCTGGATGATGTTCATCGCCCAGGACTGGCTCGTCCTCGATCTCAGCGGCAACTCCGCCACCGCGCTCGGCGTGGTCACCGCGTTGCAGTTCACCCCCGTCCTGCTGCTGACCCTGCTCTCCGGCCGCCTCGCCGACCGGTACGACAAGCGGCTGCTGCTCTTCATCGCCAACGCGTTCTGGACCGTGCTGGCGCTGATGATGAGCGTGCTGGTGATCACCGGGCTGGTGCAGCTCTGGCACGTCTTCGCGTTCGCCGCCCTGCTCGGCGTCGCCAACGCGGTGGAGACTCCGGTCCGGCAGGCGTTCGTCTCCGAGCTGGTCGGCGTGCCGCTGCTGCCGAACGCGCTCTCGCTCAACTCGGCCACCTTCAACTCGGCCCGGATCATCGGCCCGGCTGTCGCCGGCCTGGCCATCGCCGCCTTCGACGTCGGGCCGGTCTTCCTCTTCAGCGCGCTCAGCTCGATCGCCCCGCTGGTCAACGTGGTCCGGATGCGTACCGCGGAGCTGTACCGCAAGGATCTGCCGCCGGCCGGCGAGCGCGACCAGGCCCGGGTGGTGGACGGCCTGCGGTACGTCTGGCGCCGACCCGACATCCTGCTGCTGATGGCGCTGATGTCGGTGACCGGGATGAGCCTGTTCAACTTCCAGCTCACCCTCGCCGCGCTGGCCAAGACCGTGTTCAACACCGGCGCCGCCTCGTTCGGCCTGTTCAGCACCGCCCTCGCGGTCGGCGCGCTGATCGGTGCCCTGGCCGGCACCGGGCGGCGCAGCCGCCCCTCGGTCTGGTTGGTGCTCGGCGCGGCGATCGGCAGCGCCACCTTCGGCACGCTGGTCGGGCTCGCCCCGGCGTACTGGCTGGTGGTGGCGCTGCTGCTGCCGGCCGGGTTCTTCATGGTCTTCTTCGCCCAGGCCGCCAACCAGCGGGTCCAGCTCGGCGTCGACGCCGCCTTCCGGGGCCGGGTGATGGCGCTGTGGGTGCTGGTCTTTCTCGGCACCAACCCGGTCGGCGCGCCGGTCATCGGCTGGGTGGCCGAGACCTTCGGCGCCGGGGCGAGCATCTGGATCGGCGGGCTGATCTCGCTGGCCGCCGCACTCCTCGCGCTCACCTGGCAGCTGCGCCGCTCGGGTGCCCGGCTGCGGCTGCGGATGCTGCCCATGCCCCGCTTCTACGTGGTGTCGCCCCGCGCGGAGTGAGGTGCGAGGAAGGCCGGATATCGGCAAACGGGTGGCGAGCCGTGACGGTGGGGCTTAGCGTCGTTACGTGGAGGTGGGGCGGGGACTACTCTTGGTGCTGGCGATCCTCGCCGTCTGCAGCCTGCCTGCCCTCTTCGCGCTGATCTTCTGCGCCGACGAGATCCTCGACCGGGTGGTCTGCGGGTGGGCTGAGTGGCGCGAGCAGCGCCGGGAACGGCGGGCCATCGCCCGGCTGGACCGGGCCGTCGAGGCCGACGCGCTCACCCGCAACATCGACCTCACCGAGCTCGATCGGGCCGACCGGCGCCCCCTCGAGCAGCTCGCCACCGATCTGCGCCGGCTCGGCGGCCACCGGCTCGCCGCCGTCGACCGCTCGGTGGTGTGGCACGGTGCCGTCATCGACGCGTACGACGAGCGGCTGCGCGCCGCCTGCCGAGCGTTGGGGATCACCGAGCATCTGGCCGAGCTCGACGGCGTGGACCGCGAGATCGAGCGGGTACGGGTGGAGGGGCTGGTGCACGCCGCCGGCCTCCCCCTGCCCGCGGCCCGCCCCGGTCACCACCAACGGCACCGCTGACCGGGCGGCACCGTGCGACTCTTCGTCGCGGTCTACCCACCCCGGCCGGCGGTGGACGACCTCACCGTCCAGGTGGCCCGGCTACGGGTCGGCACCGCCTTCGCCGCCGGCATCAACGTACGGCTCGCCGACCCGGCCAACGCCCATCTCACCCTCGCCTTCCTCGGCGACGTGGCGGACGACCGGCTGGTCGACGTGGAGAGCGCGCTCGGCCTGGCCGCCGAGACGTTCCGAACCGGCCGGGACAGCTCGCCCCGGCTCCGGCTCGGCGGCGGGGGCAGCTTCGGGCGCGGCCGGTTCACCGTGCTCTGGGTGGACCTGCAGGGTGACGTCGAGGGGCTGGCTGTGCTGGCCCGGCTGATCCGGTTCGGGCTGCGCCGGTCCAAACTGCCGCACGACGAGAAACCGTTCCGGGCCCACCTGACCATCGCTCGCCCCGGCGATCGGATCGACCGCGCCGACGTGCTGGCCGATCGGGAGACCCTGCACGCCTACGTCGGCCCGGAATGGGCGGCGGAGGAACTGGTCCTGGTCCGCAGCCACCAGGGCCCCCGCCCCACCTACGACCGCCTAGCCGCCTGGTCGATCTGACCCGGTGACGGGTTGCGGCATGTCGCGTCATCCCGAGCATCGGACGCCGCGACTGCCGCAAACCGGGGTGGATAAGCCCGAGGGGTCACCAGGCCCAGGCTTCCGGGGCGGGGCCGCCGCTGGCGACGGGTGGGAAGAGGGCGTCGAGGCGAGTGAGGGCCGGCTCGTCGAGGTCCACCTCCAGCGCGCCCAGGCTCCGGTCGAGCTGGTCGACGGTGCGTGGGCCGACGATCGGGGCGGTCACGCCCGGCCGGGAGAGCAACCAGGCCAGCGCCACGTCGGCCGGGTCGTGGCCGAGGTCGGCACAGAGCTTCTCGTACGCTTCGACGGTGGGCCGGTGCGTGGCGAGCGCCTCAGCCGATCGGCCGGCGGTGCCGCGCGCGGCACCACCCTCGGCCATCTTGCGCAGCACCCCGCCGTGCAACGGCGACCAGGGGATGATGCCCAGCCCGTAGTGCTGCGCGGCCGGGATCACCTCCAGCTCGACAAAGCGGGTGAGCAGGTTGTAGATGCACTGCTCGGAGACGAGGCCGAGGAAATTGCGTCGGCCGGCCGCGGCCTGCGCCTGCGCGATGTGCCAACCGGCGAAGTTGGACGATCCGACGTAGATCACCTTGCCCTGGGCGACCAGCGTCTCCATGGCCTGCCAGATCTCCTCCCACGGCGTGGTACGCGAGATGTGGTGCATCTGGTACAGGTCGATGGTGTCGGTCTGGAGCCGGCGCAGCGAGTCCTCGCAGGCCCGGATGATGTGCCGAGCGCTCAGGCCCTGCTCGTTGGGCCACTCGCCCATCCGGCCGTATACCTTGGTGGCCAGGACGACCTGGTCACGGCGCCCGCCGCCCTGGGCGAGCCAGCGACCGATGATCTGCTCGGTGACGCCCTCGCCCAGCTTCCAGCCGTAGACGTTCGCGGTGTCGAAGAAGTTGATGCCGTGCTCCAGCGCCCGGTCCATGATGGCGAAGCTGTCCGGCTCGTCGGTCTGCGGGCCGAAGTTCATGGTGCCGAGGCAGAGCCGGCTCACCGAGAGGCCGGTGCGGCCAAGATTCGTGTACTCCATGGGTCCACCCTGGCACGCGCGGACTCGGAGTGCCTTACGACAACTCCAGTGCGCCGCGACCTGGAGCCGTCGCGCATGCCCGGGTGCCCGTGGTGATCAGGACGACTCGCGCGCCGCCGGGGCGCTGCCGAAGAGGACATCGTCCCAGCTCGGCAGCCGCTTGCGCGGCTTGCCGCCGGCCTCCGTGGACTCGTTGCCACCCGCGGCCGCCGCTGCGCCGGTGCGGCGCGGCCGGAGCACGGCCAGCGACGGTACGGCCGGGACCTCCTTCGGCGCATCCGAGTCGTCGTCGAACGCCGACCCTGGGCCGCCGCCGAGCAGTGCCGCCGCGCCGCCGGAGACCGGCCGCTGGCGGGGCGTCTCCGGCCCGGCCAGGGCGGCCGGGGACCGAGTGTCGAGACCGCGCCCGGACGCGCCGCCGAGCGGCCGGTCAAGCGAGGCGAGCAGGGCATCCCGGCCGGCGCGGATCGGGTCCCGCCCCGGGCGGGCGTGTTCGGCCGGCGCCGGCAGGCCGTGCCCGCCCCGGATCGGCTCGCCGCGCGACGGGCCGGGCAGCGCGTGGCCGCCCCGCTCCGGCGCCGGCTCCTGGCCGAGGATCGGGGTGGGCCGCTCCGCGCAGAGGTATTGCGCCATGTCGTCATGCGGGGCGACGTGCTGCCGGGTCTTGTCGAGGTCCCAGACCGCCTGCGCGGTGGCCTTGCCCGACGGCCAGGTGGCGATGATCCGCCAGGTGCCGTCGTCCCGCCGGTAGGCGTCCCAGGAGATCTTCTCGGTGTCGATCCCGTGCTGGGCCAGCCGGCCGTTGACCACCTCGGCCAGCGGGGTCGGCTTCTCCGCGCCCTTGAGTCGGGTCCGCCGGGCGTGCTGGGCGAGCATGGCCCGCTCCTGGAGCACCGGGCCCGCGTACCGCAGGACGCGGTCGACCGGCACGCCGGCGATCCGGGCGACGTCCTCAGCGGACTCACCGGCGCGGATCCGGGCCTGGATGTCCCGGGGGGAGAGAACTGGCGCCGGGCCGGTGGCGGCCGGCACCACCGCGAGGGGAGCCGCGCCGGGCTCGGCGTGCAGCGCCGTGGCGACGCGTTCGTCGATGGGTAGCGCGAGCAGGCGCCCGACCTCGTCGGTGAGCACCAGAGCCTGGCCGTCCTCGGAGAGGGCGACGAAGCGTACTGGGCGCATGGGCTTGCCTCCGTCCCGCTTCGCTGGCCGTCACGCCACGAGCCGGCCACCCGGGCGTCCTCGCACCACCGTACGCTCATCTACCCGGAGGTGGGGGATGCGACACCCGGCATGTTGCGACTGAGCTGCGAGGATGATCACGGTGGGTGGTCGCGGGAGCCCCGACGACCACCCACCGTCACCGGATGATCAAAGTCGCTCGACCACGTAGTCGATGGACGCGGTGAGCGCCTCGACGTCGGCCGGCTCGACCGCCGGGAACAGCGCGATGCGCAGCTGGTTGCGGCCCAGCTTCCGGTAGGGCTCGGTGTCCACGATGCCGTTGGCGCGCAGCGCCTTGGCGATCGCCGAGGCGTCCACCCCGTCGGCGAAGTCGATCGTGGCGACCACGTTGGAGCGCAGCGCCGGGTCGGTCACGAACGGGGTGGCGAACCCGGCCCGCTCGGCCCAGCCGTACACGATGCCGGCGCTCTCGGCGGTGCGCTTGGCCGCCCAGGTCAGGCCGCCCTGGGCGTTCATCCAGTCGGTCTGCTCCGCGGCCAGGAAGATGGTGGCCAGCGCCGGGGTGTTGTACGTCTGCTCCAGCCGCGAGTTGTCGATCGCGGTGACCAGGTCGAGGAAGGCCGGGACGTAGCGGCCGGACTCCTTGATCTCGGTGGCCCTGGCGAGCGCTGCCGGCGACATCAGGGCCAGCCAGAGCCCACCGTCGGAGCCGAAGCACTTCTGCGGGGCGAAGTAGTAGACATCCGTCTCGCCGACGTTGACCTCCAGGCCACCGGCCCCCGAGGTGGCGTCGACCAGCAGCAACGAGCCCTCGTCGGCGCCCGCCACCCGGCTGATCGGCACGGCCACGCCGGTGGACGTCTCGTTGTGCGGGGTGGCGTAGACGTCCACGCCCGCCTCGGCGACCAGGGCCGGCGCGCTGCCCGGCTCGGACTTGCGGATCGTCGGTTCGCCGAGGAACGGGGCGTCCTTGACCGACTTGGCGAACTTCGCGCCGAACTCGCCGAAGCTGGCGAACTGGGCCCGGTCGCGGATCAGGCCGAAGGCGGCGACCTCCCAGAAGGCGGTGGTGCCGCCGTTGCCGAGGATCACCTCGTAGCCCTCGGGGAGGGAGAAGAACTCGGCGATGCCCTGGCGCAGCCGGGCCACCTGGTCGCGGACGGCCTTCTGCCGATGCGAGGTGCCCAGGTAGCTGGTGGCGACATCGGCGAGGGCGGAGACCGCCGCCGGACGGACCTTGGACGGCCCGCAGCCGAAGCGCCCGTCGGCGGGCTTGATGTCGTCGGGAATCCGGATGGTCGGTGCGTCAGCCACGGTTGTCTCGATCCTTCCGCGTGGGCGAGGACGGGCCCTACAGCGGGCGCGGACCGACGGCAGCCGCGCACGGGCGCGGAAGGCCGGGATCCGAGCCCGGTCCGGCGGCACTGCCGGCCTCCATCCTCGCACCCGGACCGGCCGGCCCGTCGGCTCGTCCCACACCCGCCGCTGAGGCGTGCGCCACACACGGAAGGCCCCGACCGACGGTCGGGGCCTTCGCGGCGGTTGGTAGGGACCCTTCCTGTGCCCGAGGCGTTGAGAAGGGGCCCTTCCTTGCACCTCAGACGCCGTGCGGGATGGCGTCCCAGCCCTCGACCTCCTGCGGCTTGCGCGGGCCGTGGCCGACGTACCGGGCCGACGGGCGGACCAGCCGGTTCAGCTTCTTCTGCTCCAGGATGTGCGCGGACCAACCGCCCATCCGGGCACAGGTGAACATCGAGGTGAACATGTGCGCCGGCACCTCGGCGAAGTCCAGCACGACGGCCGACCAGAACTCGACGTTGGTGGCGAGCACCCGATCCGGGCGCCGGGCCTGCAGCTCGGCCAGGGCGGCCTTCTCCAGCGCCTCGGCGACCTCGAAGCGCGGCGCGCCCAGCTCCTTGGCGGTGCGCCGGAGCACCCGGGCGCGCGGGTCCTCGGCCCGGTAGACCCGGTGGCCGAAGCCCATCAGCCGCTCGCCCCGGTCGAGCACGCCCTTGACGTACCCCTCGGCGTCGCCGCTGCGCTCGACGGCCTCGAGCATGCTGAGCACCCGCGACGGCGCGCCGCCGTGCAGCGGGCCGGAGAGCGCGCCAATGCCGGAGGAGATGCAGGCGGCGGCGTCGGCGCCCGTGGAGGCGACGATCCGGGCGGTGAAGGTGGAGGCGTTCAGGCCGTGCTCGGCGGCCGAGATGAAGTAGGCGTCGACGGCCTTGACGTGCCGCGGGTCGGGCTCGCCGCGCCAGCGCTTCATGAACCGCTCGACGATCGTCTCCGCCTTGTCGATCTCCTTCTGCGGTACGGCCGGCAGGCCCAGGCCGCGGGCGGACTGGGCGACGAAGGAGAGCGCGGTGACCGACACCCGGGCGAGGTCCTCGCGGGCCTGCCCGTCGGTGATGTCGAGGAGCTGGCTGAGACCCCAGTACGGGGCGAGCATGGCGACGGCGGACTGCACGTCGACGCGGATGTCGCCGGAGTGCACCGGCACCGGGAACGGCTCGGCCGGCGGCAGGCCCGGGCCGAAGCGCCCGTCGACCAGCAGCGCCCAGACGTTGCCGAAGGAGACCTGGCCGATCAGATCCTCGATGTCCACGCCGCGATAGCGCAGCGAGCCACCCTCACGATCCGGTTCGGCGATCTCGGTCTCGAAGGCTACGACGCCCTCCAGGCCCGGTTTGAAGTCGGACATGTCGTCTCCTGGCTTCCGGCTCGGTGCGCCCCACGCGGCTCAGCCGGCCCCGCTCCATGGCGACCTTCAGGGATGTGTTCGTGCCATCTTGCCTGCTGGTAACTGAGTGCGCGACCCACTGCGACTGTGCTGCACGCGACATCCCCACGGGTGGACAGGATCACGGCCTCGGCCAGACTGGGCTGTGGGGCCTGGCCAGCGTCGAGGGATGCGGCCGCCTCGACGAGAGGGACGTGGAGAGTGACGGGCGACACACCAGCTCCGGCGGCCATGCGTAACGAGTATGCGGCCGACCTGGGCCTTTCCGAATCGGATCTCGCGCCGGACTGGCACACCCAGTTCGCCCGCTGGTTCGCCGACGCGGTGGCGTACCCGCTCCCCGAACCGAACGCGATGGTGGTGGGCACGGCCGACGCCGAGGGCCGCCCGAGCGGCCGGACCGTGCTGCTGAAGGCGTACGACCCGGACGGCTTCGTCTTCTACACCAACCACGACTCGCGCAAGGGCGTCGAGCTGACCGCCAACCCGTGGGCCAGCCTGGTCTTCCCCTGGTTCCCGATGCAGCGCCAGGTGGTGGTCACCGGCCGGGTGACGAAGGTCGGCCGGGCCGAGACCGAGGCGTACTTCGCCAGCCGGCCGCGCGGCTCCCAGCTCGGCGCCTGGGCCAGCACCCAGTCCCGGATCGTCCCGGGCCGGGCCGCGCTGGACGCGGCGTACCGGGCGGCGGCCGAGCGCTTCGTCGCCGTCGAGCCGATCCCCGCGCCGCCGCACTGGGGCGGGTTCCGGGTGCTCCCCGACACGGTGGAGTTCTGGCAGGGCCGGGCCAGCCGGCTGCACGACCGGCTGCGGTTCCGGCGCACCGACGGCGACACCTGGGTCACCGAGCGGCTGGCGCCGTGACCGGGCTGAAGGAGGCCCGGCCGCGCGGACCGCGCCGCTGGGCGATCGACCTGCGTCCGCTGGCCGTGCCCGCGTACCGGCGGGTGTGGCTCGGCAACGGCGTGGCGATGTTCGGCTTCCAGTTCACCGCGGTCGCCGTACCGGTGGAGATGTTCGCCCTGACCGGCGGCTCGTTCTGGGTCGGGCTGCTCGGGGTCGCCGGATTCCTGCCGCTGCTGCTGTTCGGGCTCTGGGGCGGGGCGGTCGCCGACGCCCGGGACCGTCGCCTGGTGCTGCTCGCCGGAGGCGGCCTGCTCTGGGCGTCGACCCTGGCGCTGCTGGTCCAGGCGTTGCTGAAGGTGGGCAGCCCGGTGCTGCTGCTCGCCCTGGTGGCGGTGCAGTCGACCGCGTTCGCGATCACCTCGCCGGCCCGCAGCGCGATCCTGCCGCGGCTGGTGCCGGAGGAACTGGTCCCGGCGGCCAGCACGCTGAACTTCACGACGTTCACCGCGACCGCGGTCTTCGGGCCCCTCACGGCCGGTCTGATCTTCGCCACCTGGCGGACCGAGGTGGGGCTGCCGATCGCGTACGCGGTGGACGCGCTGCTGTTCACCGTCTCGCTCTGGGCCACCCTGCGTCTGCCGGCGATGCCGCCCGAGCTGGACCCGGAAGGCGACGGCACCCCGCGCAGGGCGGGGCTGGCCAGCATCGTGGACGGCTTCCGCTACCTGGCCACCACGCCGGTGCTGCTGCTGTCGTTCGCCATCGACCTGATCGCGATGGTCCTGGCCATGCCCCGGGCGCTCTTCCCCGAGGTGGCGCAGGAGCGGCTCGGTGGTGGCGGCGCGGTCGGCTGGCTCTACAGCGCCATCGCCATCGGCGCGATGGTGGGTGGCCTGACCTCCGGCTGGATCGGTCGTCTGCGGCGGCAGGGGCTGGCGCTGGTTGTGGCCGTGCTGGGCTGGGGTGTCGCGATCGCCCTGGCCGGGTTGGCCCGCCAGCTCTGGCTGGTGGTGGTGCTGCTCGGCCTGGCCGGCGCGGCCGACCTGGTCAGCTCGGTGCTGCGCCAGTCGATGCTGCTGGTCTACGCGCCGGACCGGATGCGTGGCCGGCTCCAGGGCGTGAACACCGTGGTGGTCGCCGGTGGCCCGCGCCTGGGCGACCTGCGGGCCGGCACGATGGCCGCCGGCTTCGGCGCCGGCGTCGCCTGGGTGGGTGGTGGCCTCGTCTCGGCCGTCCTCGCCGTGCTGCTGGTGGTGGCCTTCCCGGCGCTGCTGCGCTACCGCGCCGCCACGCCGCCCGCCGACTCCGACGGTTAACAGGGGGCCCGTCCTCCGCCGCAGGCGTTAACAGGGGGCCCTTCCTTGCGTCGACTAGGGTCGTGGGCATGGGGAATGTCGGGAACCGGGCGGCTTCAGGGGCACAGTGGACCATCGCCGCCGACGGCCACGAGGCGGTCGTCGTCGAGGTGGGTGGCGGGCTGCGGGCGTATCGGCACGACGAGGTGGACTACCTCGACGGGTACGAGGCGGACGAGCTCTGCCCCGGCTCGGCCGGGCAGGTGCTGGCCCCGTGGCCGAACCGGATCCGGGACGGCGCGTACACCGTCGGCGACCGGTCGTTGCAGCTCAACCTGACCGAGCCGGCCCGGCACAACGCCATCCACGGCCTGGTCAACTGGGTGCCCTGGCACCTGGTCGAGCGGTCTGCGGAGAGCGTCACGGTCGGGTACAACCTGCCGCCGAGCCCGGGCTACCCGTGGGCGCTGCGGCTGCGTACCCGCTGGAGCGTCGGGGCGGACGGGCTGCGCGCCGAGCACGAGGTGACGAACCTGGCCGGCGAGGCGGTGCCGTTCGGCTTCTCGGTGCACCCCTACCTTCGGCTGCCGAAGGTGAGCGTGGACGAGCTGTCGCTGCGGGTGCCGGGGCGGAGCCGGATGCTGCTGGACGGCCGGCTGCTCCCGATCGGCGTAGCCGAGGTGACCGGCACCGAGTACGACTTCACCAAGCCCCGCCCGATCGGCGACGCGGTGCTCGACCTGGCCTTCGGCGACGTCGTCCGGGACGCCGACGGTGGCTCGGCGGTGACCCTCTCCGCGCCGGAGGGTTCGCTCCGACGACTTCAGCTCGGCGCGTCTGACGCCGCACCGCGACCTGAAGCCGTCGCGGTGCACGTCTGGGCGGACCGCGAGTTCGGCTGGTGGCAGATCTTCACCGGGGACACCCTCACCGGGGAGCGCCATCGCCGCTCGGTCGCGGTCGAGCCGATGACCTGCCCGGCGGACGCGTTCCGCTCCGGCAGGGACCTGATCGTCCTGGACCCCGGCGAGACCTGGCGGGGGGCCTGGGGCATCCGGCCCGAGCCGGTCGCCGCCGTGGCCGGCTGACCTCGGGAGCCTGAGCATGGAGTTCGCCGAGGTTGTCCGGCGCCGCCGGATGGTACGCAACTACGACCCCGACCGGCCGGTCCCGCCCGAGGTGGTGGACCGGCTGCTGGAGCACGCGATCCGGGCGCCCTCGGCGGGCTTCGCCCAGGGTTGGGGCTTCCTGTCGCTGGAGGAGCCGGCGGACCGGGAGCGGTTCTGGGCGGCGGCCACCCCGGGCGGGGGCGGCCGGGACCGCTGGCTGGCCGGGATGCGTCGCGCCCCGCTGATCGTCGTGCCGCACGCCAATCGCTCCGCCTACCTCGACCGGTACGCCGAGCCGGACAAGGGCTGGGCGGACCGGTCCGAGGACCGCTGGCCGGTGCCCTACTGGTACGTGGACACCGGCTTCGCCGCGCTGCTGATGCTGCTCACCGCCGTGGACGAGGGGCTGGGTGCGTGCTTCTTCGGCATCCCGCCGCAGCGGATCGGGGCGTACCGGGAGGCGTTCGGCGTACCGGAGGAGTACCACCCGATCGGGGCGGTTACCGTCGGCTACCGGGTGCCCGACCACCGGTCACCGTCGCTGCGTCGCGGCCGGCGGCCGATCGACGAGGTGGTCCGGCGGGGCAGGTGGAGTTGAGGGCGGGTTTGCCCGGGCCGGCCCCGGTATCGGCGGTGACGAAAGCGACATGAGGGAGAAAAAGGCAGTGTGGCGGGTGCGGCTAGGCTGGCACGGACATCATCAGCCGTTCCGCGTGGCTCCGCGCCGTGACCTGGCCGGGTGCCGGGGTGGGCCGGGCCTGGGCGAGGGGAGCGCGCCGTGATCTTCAGAGCGGTCCGGGACGGGCGTCCCTACCCGGAGCACAACCTCACGCTCAAGCAGTGGGCCGAGATCCCACCGCGCCCGCTTCGGCTGGACCAGCTCATCACCACCAAGCGGGAGCTGGCGCTGGACAGGCTCCTCGCCGAGGACTCGACCTTCTACGGCGACCTCTTCCCGCACGTGGTGCAGTGGAGCGGCGGCCTCTACCTGGAGGACGGCCTGCACCGGGCGCTGCGCGCGGCGCTGCAGCAGCGCAACCAGATCCACGCCCGGGTGCTGGTGCTCGGTGACCAGGCCGAGTGACGGCATGACCCCGCTCGACCTGCTGGACATCGACGCGTTGCTCGGCGAGGAGGAGCGACAGATCCGCGCCGTCGTGCGCCGGCTCGTCGACGACCGGGTACGCCCGCACGTCGCCGGCTGGTACGAGGACGGCCAGGTGCCGGCCCGCGAGCTGGCCCGCGAGTTCGGCAAGCTCGGCCTGCTCGGCATGCACCTGACCGGGTACGGCTGCGCCGGCGCGTCGGCCGTCGCGTACGGGCTGGCCTGCCTGGAGCTGGAGGCCGGCGACTCCGGTGTCCGCTCGCTGGTGTCGGTGCAGGGTTCGCTGGCCATGTTCGCCATCTGGCGCTATGGCAGCGAGGAGCAGAAGCAGCGCTGGCTGCCCGCCATGGCCGCCGGCGAGGCGATCGGCTGCTTCGGGCTGACCGAGCCGGACCACGGCTCCGACCCGGCGTCGATGGCCACCCGGGCCCGCCGTGACGGGGACGGCTGGATCCTCGACGGCACCAAGATGTGGATCACCAACGCGCCGGTCGCGGACGTGGCGGTGATCTGGGCGCGTACCGACGAGGGGGTACGCGGTTTCGCCGTACCCATGGACACGCCCGGGGTGACCGCGCGCGAGATCCGGCACAAGATGTCGCTGCGCGCGTCGCTGACCGGGGAGATCGTCCTCGACGGTGTCCGGCTGCCGGCGGACGCCCGGCTGCCCGAGGCGATCGGGCTGAAGGCGCCGCTGAGCTGCCTCACCGAGGCCCGCTACGGCATCGTCTGGGGGGCGCTCGGCGCGGCCCGCGACTGCCTGGAGACCGCCCTGTCGTACGCGACCAGCCGGACCCAGTTCGGCAAGCCGCTGGCCGGCTTCCAGCTCACCCAGGCCAAGCTCGCCGACATGGCCGTCGAGTGGAACAAGGGGCTGCTGCTGGCGCTGCACCTGGGCCGGCTCGCCGACGCCGGGAAACTGCGGCCCGAGCAGGTCAGCGTGGGCAAGCTGAACAACGTCCGGGAGGCCCTCGCGATCGCCCGGCAGTGCCGCACCATCCTCGGCGCCAACGGCGTCTCCGGCGAGTATCCGGTGATGCGGCACGCCAACAACCTGGAGAGCGTGCTGACCTACGAGGGCACCTCGGAGATTCACCAGCTGGTCATCGGGCAGCGCCTGACCGGGCTCTCGGCCTTCGCCTGACCTGCGGTTTCGCCACCCGTCACCGCTCGCCGAGCGGGTGTCGTACCGGGGTCTTACCGTCATCTTCAGGCGCACGTGTCTGACAAGGACGGTGAGGGCGATGGCCCGCGACGGCGACATCAACGAGCCCACCCGCGAGTTTCCCGGCTACCCGACCGGCGACGACCTCCACGCTCGGTCGAGCCTCACACCCGACCCCGCGACGGGTGCCCCGGCGTCGACGAACGGCCCGGTCCGCGGCCTGCTCTGGGTGCTCGGCGCGGCCGCGCTGGTCGTGGTGGTGCTGCTCGGCGTGCAGGCGAGCGGGATCCTGCCGGACTTCCGCAACCCGTTCGCCAATGAGCAGACCGACCGCAGCCAGCCCACGCTGCTCAAGTCGATCCGCGACCTCAGCCGGTACGTCGCGGCCGAGGGCGACTTCCAGGTGGTCGTCGACCTGCAGAACGACCGGCGGAACGTGCCCGACTTCCTGCTCAACGAGCGGACGCTCTTCGTCGGTGCCGGCCGGATCGAGGCGTACGTCGACTTCTCGAAGATCGCCGACGGCGCGATCGTGGAGTCGGCCGACAAGAAGTCGGTGGAGATCAAGCTGCCCGCCCCGCAGCTCGGCGAAACCAACCTTGACCTGGACAAGAGCTACGTCTTCGCCCAGCAGCGCGGCCTGCTCAACCGGCTCAACGACCTGGTGGCCGGCGATCCCAACCGACAGCAGCAGGTCTACAAGCTGGCCGAGGACCGGATCACCGCCGCGGCCCGGGACAGCGGCCTCACCGCCCGGGCCGAGCAGAACACCCGCAAGATGCTGGAGGGCCTGCTCCGCTCCCTCGGCTACGAGAAGGTGACCGTCACCTACACGGCGCCCTGACACCGCCGGCGCCCGCCCCGAACCGCCGGGGCGGGCGCTCCGGCGTGCGGGCGGGTGGGGTCAGTACTCGTTGGGCATCAGGATCCAGAGGATCACGTAGATGATCACCTGGGAGCCGGGCAGCAGCAGGGACAGCAGGAACAGCAGCCGGACCAGGCCGACCGACAGCCCGAACCGCTGGGCCAGGCCGGCGCACACACCGGCGAGCATGCGCCCCTCGCGGGGCCGGACCAGTTTGCGACTCATCGTCGTACTCCCACTCTGCGGCGACTCGCCGCGCTGATTCCACGCTAGAAACAGGAGCGGGCCCCACCCTCGCCCCCGAGGAGGAAAGGCACCCCGGGCACCCGTAGGTGCTTACCCTGCCGGGTCCGCGCCGACCCGTCACCACCCACCCGATCAGCAACGCCCTCATTCACGTGAAGAGTGGTCATCCGACGCGTAATGGCCACTCTTGCCGTGAGCCTGCGCGCTCGCCGGCGGAGGGTGGAGGGTGGCGGGTGGGTGGTGTGCGGGAGGGGGCTGACCTGGGCGGGTAGGCTCGCCGGTCGGGCGCCCACACCCCGGGTGCCGCCCGCCGCCCCGGACCGGGAGCGGCACGTCCCGGCCGAACCCGCACGACGGGACCGACGGCGAGGAAAGTGCAGCCATGATCAGTGTTTTCGACCTCTTCAGCGTCGGCATCGGGCCGTCCAGCTCGCACACGGTGGGGCCGATGCGGGCCGCCCGCACCTTCGTGGCCGGGCTGAAGGCGGACGGGCTGCTCGCCGACACCGCCCGGGTGCAGGCCGAGCTGTTCGGCTCGCTCGGCGCGACCGGCCACGGCCACGGCAGCGACCGCGCGGTGCTGCTCGGGCTGGAAGGCGAGGCACCGGAGACGGTCGACACGGACTCGGTCGGGCCGCGGGTGGAGCGGATCCGGGCCGAGCGGCGGCTCAGCCTGCTCGGCACCCAGGAGATCGACTTCGACCCGGACCAGGCCCTGGTGCTGCACCGGCGCCGCTCGCTGCCGTACCACCCGAACGGCATGACCTTCGCGGCGTACGACGCCGCCGGGGCGCTGGTCCGGGCCCGTACCTACTACTCCGTGGGTGGTGGGTTCGTGGTGGACGAGGCGGCGGCCGGGGCGGACCGGATCAAGCCGGACAGCACCCGCGTTCGGTATCCGTTCCTGACCGGCGCGGAGCTGCTGGCGGTCACCACCGGCAACGGCCTGTCGATCAGCGAGGTGATGCTCGCCAACGAGCTGTCCTGGCGCAGCGAGGCGGACGTCCGGGCCGGGCTGCTGGAGATCTGGCGAGTGATGCGGGAGTGCGTCGAACGCGGCTGCGAGCGGGACGGCGTCCTGCCGGGCGGGCTGAAGGTCCGCCGCCGGGCGGCCGAACTGCGCCGCAGCCTCGAGGCGGAGGCCGACGCCAGCGACCCGCTGCGCGCGATGGACTGGGTCACGCTGTTCGCGCTCGCGGTCAACGAGGAGAACGCGGCCGGCGGCCGGGTGGTCACCGCCCCGACCAACGGCGCCGCCGGCATCATCCCGGCCGTGCTGCACTACTACACCCGGTTCGTGCCCGGAGCCTCGGACGAGGGCGTGGTCCGCTTCCTGCTCGCGGCCGGCGCGATCGGGGTGCTGTTCAAGGAGAACGCCTCGATCTCCGGGGCGGAGGTCGGCTGCCAGGGCGAGGTCGGTTCGGCCTGCTCGATGGCCGCCGCGGGGCTCGCCGAGGCGCTCGGCGGCACCCCCGCACAGGTGGAGAACGCCGCCGAGATCGGCATGGAGCACAATCTCGGCCTCACCTGCGACCCGGTCGGCGGCCTGGTGCAGATCCCCTGCATCGAGCGGAACGCGGTGGCCAGCATCAAGGCGATCACCGCCGCCCGGCTGGCCCTGCGCGGCGACGGGGTGCACGCCGTGTCGCTGGACAAGGTCATCAAGACGATGCGGGAGACCGGCGCCGACATGAAGGTCAAGTACAAGGAGACGGCGCGGGGCGGCCTCGCGGTGAACGTGATCGAGTGCTGAACCCCGATGGGGTGACCGGAGCCGTACCGGGGTCGAAGTCGGGTGGCGCGGGCGAGGATGGGACGGTGACGACAGGCGTCGCCGCGCTCTGGTCGGCCCGTAACTCGCTGCGCATCCTGGTCAAGCGGGACCTCGCGGTGAAATACCAGCAGTCGGTGCTGGGGTACCTCTGGTCGCTCATCGAGCCGCTCGGCATGGGCCTGATCTACTGGTTCGTCTTCGGGGTGCTCTATTCCGGGGCCACCCGCCGGCACCTGGGCGAGGCGGCCGGGTCGTACCCGCTGTTCCTGATCACCGGAATCTTCGCCTGGATGTGGGCCAGCTCCGCGATCAGCGAGGCGACGAACGCGCTGACCGGGCAGGCCCGGCTGATCACCACGATGAACGTGCCCCGGCAGGTCTTCCCGATCGGCCGGGTCACCGGCCGGTTTGCCGAATACGCCGCCGGCCTACCCATCCTGGCCGGCATCGCGGCGATCTACGCGGCCCACGGGAAGATCCACCTCGGCTGGACGATGCTCGCCCTGCCGCTGGCCCTGGCGGTGCAGTTCGTCCTGCTGGTCGGGGTCGCGCTGCTGCTGTCGGCGTTAAACGCGCTGATGCGGGACATCGAGCGCTTCATGCGGCTGATCATCCGGGTGCTGTTCTACGCCACGCCGATCATCTATCCGCTCAGTCTGGTGCGGGACTCCGGCATGCCGGCCTGGGCCAAGTTCGGCTACGAGCTGAATCCCCTGGTCGGCATCTTCCAGCTGCAACATTCGATCTGGTATCCGGACGAGTTCCCCGACGCCCGGCTGCTCACCATCACCATGCTGGGCACCCTGCTGGTGCTGGCGACCGGTTGGTGGTCGTTCCGCCGCCTCGAACCGGCCGTGCTCAAGGAACTGTGAATGGCGATCGTCGAGGCGGAGCGGCTCGGCATCCGGTTCGTCCGCAACCGGCGCCGCCAGCTGCGGCTGCGGGAGCTGCTGATCCACCGGGGCGGGCGGGACAACACCGCCGGGCAGTTCTGGCCGCTGCGGGACGTGTCCTTCCGGATCGAGCCGGGCGAGACGGTCGGGGTGATCGGGCGTAACGGCACCGGCAAGAGCACCCTGCTGCGGCTGATCGCCGGGGTGCTGATCCCCGACGAGGGCCGGATCCGGGTACGCGGGGCGGTGGCTCCGCTGCTGGAACTGTCCGCCGGCTTCTCCAACGGCCTGACCGGCCGGGAGAACCTCTACCTGGTGGGCGGGCTGCACGGGCTGTCGACGGCGTACCTGCGGCGGCACTTCGACGAGATCGTCTCCTTCGCCGGCGAGCAGGTCGAACGCTCCATCGACACCTCGGTCCGGCACTACTCCTCCGGGATGAAGGTGCGGCTCGGCTTCGCGGTCATCGCCCACCTGCCGCACCCCATCCTCTTGGTGGACGAGGTGACCGCGGTCGGGGACGCGGAGTTCCGCGCGAAGTGCTATGCGACCATCGAGCGACTTCTCGCGGAAGGGCGCACGCTGGTGCTGGTGTCACACAACGAAAAGGATCTCACCCGGTTCTGTCGTCGGGGGCTCTACCTCGATGCCGGGCGGCTGACCGTCGACGGGACGATCGACGAGGCGCTGCACGCCTACGCCAGCGACGCGCCGCGGTGACGCTCGCGATCGTGCTCGCCGCCGACGCGGCCGCGAGCCTGACCACCGGCGCCGGGGAGCGCCTGGTCGACCGGCTCGTCGGGCAGTGGCGGCGGGCCGGGGCGAGCGACGTGCGGGTGGCCGCCGACCTGACCGAGCTGGCCGCCCTGGTGGCCGGCGCCACCGGCCCGGCGCTGGTCAGCGGGGTCGATCTGGTGGCGCACACCGCGGTACTCCGGAATCTGGCGACCAGCCCGGTGGGGCCGACGGTGGCCCTGGTGCTCACCGACCCGCCGGCGCCCGGCCAGGTGCCGGTCCGGGAGGAGCGCGGCCAGGTGGTGGCGGTCGGCGACCCGGCGGGCGCGACCGGGGTGTTCGGCGGCGCGCTGCGGGTCGGCGCGGCCGACCTGCCGGCCCTCGTCGCCGCGGCCGAGGCGGCGGCCGGCGCCGCGCCGGGCGAGCCAGCGGTGGCCGGGCAGGTGTTGGGGGCGGGTCCGGCGTGCGCGGTGGACCGGCTCTTCGCCGCACTCGCGGCGCGCGGCACGCTGGCCTTCGCCCAGCGGGTACGCCTGCTCGTGGCGCACCGGGTCGGCACTCCGGCCGAGGCGGGCGCGGCGGAGGCGGCGGTGGCCGCCGTCAACGAGGACAAGGCCGAGCTGCGACTCTCGGTGAAGGAGCGGGACGACTTCTTCACCACGTTCTTCGTCAGCACCTGGTCCCCGTACGTGACGAAGATCACGGCTCGCCTCCGGCTCAGCCCGACGGCGGTGACGATGCTGTCGGTCGCCTTCGCGGTGGCCGCCGCGGTGCTGTTCGGGGTCGGCGAGCGGCCCGCGCTGGTCGCCGGGGCGGTCCTGCTCTACCTGGGCTTCGTGCTCGACTGCGTGGACGGGCAGTTGGCCCGCTACACCCGGCAGTTCAGCGCCTGGGGCGGCTGGCTGGACACCATGGCCGACCGGGCCAAGGAATACCTGGTCTACGCCGGCCTCGGCTACGGCGCGCACGCCGGCTTCCGCTACGGCTGGGCCCTCGCGATCGCCGCGATGACGTTGCAGACCGTGCGGCACATGACCGACACCTGGTACGGCGTCCTGCACGACGAGGCGGCCCGCCGGCCCCGCCCGGTGACCGGGGCGGCCGGCGGCATCGGCGGGAAACTGAACGCCGCCTCGACCAAGGTGCAGGCGGACACCGGCTCGGTGTCGTACTGGCTGAAGCGGACGGTGGTCTTCCCGATCGGCGAGCGGTGGGCGTTGATGGCGATTACCGCCGCGCTCTTCGGTCCGTTGGTCGCGCTCGGCGCGGTGCTGGCCTGGGGGGCGCTGGCCTTTGCGTACACCGGGGCGCTGCGGGCTCTGCGGGCGCGCTGGATGCGGGTGCCGGTGATGGCCAGCGTCGATGCCGCGCTGCACCTCGACGACGGGCCGCTGGCGCGGGGGGTGCCGCCTGTCCGCCGGCCCGGCCCGCTGGCGCTCGCGGTGCTCGGCGCACTCAGCGCGGCGGCCCTGCTGATCTGGGCGCTGGGCACGGTGCACGCCGGCGACCGGCTGCCCGGCTGGGCGGTGCCGGTGGCGCTGCTGGTGCTGCTGGTCGGCTGGCTCGGCGCGCGGGCACCGCACACCGGGCCGCTGGACTGGCTGGTGCCGGCCGCGCTGCGGGCCGGCGAGTACCTTTTCGCCATCGCCGTCGGGGTGGCCGGCCGGGTGCCGGCCTGGCTGATCTTCGGGTACGTCTTCGTGCTCACCCTGCACCACTACGACCTGACCGCCCGGCTGGAGAAGCGGCAGCCGGCCCCACCGCTGCACCCGTGGACGCTGGGCTGGGACGGGCGGTCGGCGCTCCTCGCGCTCGCCGCAATTGCCGGAATCGCGAGTATCGGTCTAGTTACACTCGGTGCGTACCTTCTCGTGGTTTTCGTCGCGAGCGTGGTCCTCGCCTGGGTGGTCCTGCCGGCCCGCGCCGGACGGACGCCGATCCCGGTGGGTGGGGGTGACGGCTCGCCGGGCTGACGGAGGGCCGGCCGGGATGACCCTGATCAGCTTCGTCGTACCGGCCTTTCAGGTGCAGGGGTACCTGCGGGAGTGTCTCGACTCGATCCTCATCCAGCCGTACGGCGACCTGGAGGTCATCGGGATCGACGACGCCTCCCCGGACGGCAGCGGCGAGATCCTGGCCGAGTACGCGGACCGTGATCCCCGGGTCCGCCCGGTCCGGCCGGCCGAGAACGTTGGGCTCGGTCCGGCCCGCAACATCGGGCTGGACCGGGCCGCCGGCGAGTGGGTCTGGTTCGTTGACGGCGACGACTGGCTGGTCCCCGGCTGCCTGCCGCACGTGGCGAACCGGCTCATGGCCACCCGGCCGGACGTGCTGATTGTCGACCACGTCCGGGCGTACTGGAACAACGTGGGCACCCGCAGCGCCATGCCCGAGGTGTTCCCGGAGTCGCCCGGCGAGGAGACGTTCCGGCTGCGGGACCGGCCGGAGGCCATGCGGCTGCTGCACACCGCCTGGAACCGGGTGGTCCGGCGGGAGTTCCTGATCGAGCGGGGGCTGCGCTTCGAGCCGGGCTGGTACGAGGACGTCTCGTTCAGCTACCCCGTGCTGATGGCCGCCGAGCGGATCGGCGTGCTGGACCGGATCTGCCTGAACTACCGGCAACGCCGGAACGGGGCGATCACCCGTACCCGGGGGGACCGGCACTTCGAGGTGTTCGCCCAGTGGCACCGGGTGTTCCGGCTGATGGACCGGTGGGGGCCGGAGGTGACCGCGCTCCGCCCCGGGATCTTCGAGCGGATGATCTGGCACTACCTGACCGTGCTCGGCAACGGCGAGCGGATCGCCCCCGAGCTGCGTCCGGCGTTCTTCGCCCAGATGCACGACGACTACGTCCGCTTCCTGCCGCCGGAGGGCTACCCGGTGCCACCCGGGCTGCACGGGGTGAAGCACCAGCTGGTGGCGGCCGGGTCGTGGCGGACGTTCAGCGCCCTCCGGGCGGCCCATCAGGCCGAGGCGCACGCCCGACGCTCGGTCCGCCGGGTCCGGCGTCGGGTGTTGCCGGTGGTCCGGCGGGCCGCCCAGGGGGCGCGGGACGGCCTGCTGGGCGAGTACTACCGGGCCGAGCTGCGCCGGCCCATCGACCCGAGCCTCGCCGTCTACGCCGCGTACTGGTACCGGGGGTACGCCTGCAACCCGGCCGCGATCTACGCCGCCGCCCGCCGGCTGGCGCCCCATGTACGCGGGGTGTGGATCGTCCGGCCGGACCGGGTCGCCAGCCTCCCGCCCGGCGTCGAGTACGTGGTCGCCGGCACCCGGGACTACTACCGGGTGTTGGCCCGGGCCCGCTGGCTAATCAACAACGTCAACTTTCCGGACCACGTCCGCAAGCGGGCGGGCTCGGTGCACCTGCAGACCCACCACGGCACACCGGTCAAGGTGATGGGCTTGGACCAGCAGCGGTATCCGCTGGGCGCGGTCGGGATGGACTTCGCCCGGCTGCTGCGCCGGGTGGACCGGTGGGACTACAGCGTCACCTCGAACAGCTTCTCGACGCAGATGTGGGAGCGGGCGTACCCGGCCAGGTTCACCACGCTCGAAGTCGGCTATCCGCGCAACGACCGGCTGGCGCTGGCCACGCGGGATGAGTGCCGCCAGGCCCGGGCGGAGTTGGGCATCGGCCCCGACGAGACGGTGGTGCTGTACGCGCCCACCCACCGGGAGCACCTGCCCGCCTGGCGGCCGCCGTTCGACCCGGACCGGATGCGCGAGGTGCTCGGCCCGTCCGGCCGGGTGCTGGTACGCAGCCACTACTTCCACGACCGGGACCGCCGTCCCCGTGGCCCGGCCACCGGCGGCGTGCTGGACGTGAGTGACCACGAGCCGGTGGAGGACCTGTACCTGGCCGCGGACGTGCTGGTCACCGACTACTCGTCGGCCATGTTCGACTACGCCGTCCTGGACCGGCCGATCGTCGTCTACGCCCCGGACTGGGACGCGTACCGGGTAACCCGGGGCGTCTACTTCGACCTGGTCTCGGAGCCGCCGGGCGCGCTCGCCCTCGACTTCCCTGCCCTGCTCGACGTGTTCCGTTCGGGCGCGCTCCGGTCCGAGCGGGCCGAGCAGGCGCGGCAGCGGTTCCGCGCCCGGTTCTGCGCGTTCGACGACGGCCATGCCGCCGAGCGGGTGGTCCGCCGGGTCTTCCTCGACGGGTCGGCCTGAAGATCGGTGCCGCTTAATAGGCCTGTCACGAGCCGAACATGGCACGTTTACCCGATGTGCTCATTCGATGATTTTGGTCACAGTCATCTCCGGGTTTCAGCGAGGAGCTGAGGAGGTGGCGGTGACCACCGTCGCGCTCAAGGATGTCACCAAGGTGTTCCCGGACGGGACAGTCGCGGTCGACACCATCAATCTGGACGTTGACGACGGCGAGTTCATGGTGCTGCTCGGCCCCTCCGGCTGCGGCAAGTCGACGGTGCTGCGCATGGTCGCCGGCCTGGAGGACCCGAGCACGGGCGCGGTCATGCTCGACGGCGAGGTCGCCAACGACCTGCCTCCGCGGGACCGGCGGATCGCCATGGTCTTCCAGGACTTCGCCCTCTACCCGCACATGACCGTCGGCGACAACATCGGCTTCCCGCTGCGGCTGGCCGGGATCGAGCCCGGCCCGCGCGGGGAGCGGATCCAGGGTGTGGCCGGCGCCCTCGGCATCGGTGACGTGCTCGGCCGCAAGCCCAGCCAGCTTTCCGGCGGCCAGCGGCAGCGGGTGGCGATGGGCCGGGCGATCGTGCGCCGACCCGGGCTGTTCCTGATGGACGAGCCCCTCTCCAACCTGGACAGCGGCCTCCGCGCGGAGCTGCGCGCCGAGATCTCCGGGCTGACCCGCGAGCTGGGCGTCACCACCATCTACGTCACGCACGACCAGGCCGAGGCGCTGACCATGGCCGACCGGGTTGCCATCATGCGCAAGGGCGTGCTGCAGGATGTCGGCACCCCCACCCAGGTGTACGGCCGGCCGGCCACCCTCTACGTCGCCGCGTTCCTGGGCAGCCCCCGGATGAACCTGCTGGAGGCGTCGGTCTACGTCCACCTCGACCGGTATGTGGCGCTCAACCTCGGGGAACAGACGCTCTACCTGCCCTGGGACGACATCCGCAGCCGCGCCGTGGCGCACTACCACGGCGAACGGATCGTGGTCGGGATGCGGGCCGAGGCGCTCACTCCCGTCGCCCCGGACGCTCCTGGTCACCTGCTCCAGGGACGGATCCGCTACCTGGAGCATCACGGCCACGAGTCGCTGGCCTTCCTCGACATCGGCGCCACCGCGATCGTGGTGGACGAGATGGGCACCCCGGTGGAGAACGTCGTGCCCGGCCAGCGGGGTCTGCGCCGCTTCGGCCAGGTCGTGCAGCGGTTCGCCGGCCGGGCGGTGGAGTCTCCGATCCCCGCGCCGGCCGGCGGCGGGAGCCGGACCAGTGTGCTTTCCGACCCCGGCCGGCACCACCGCCGCCCGGCGGAGCTGGCAGTCCGGCTGGCCCCGTACCCGGCGGTCTCGGCGGGGCAGCCGCTGGTCGTCCAGGTACGCATGGATGCCCTGCACTTCTTCGACGAGCGCGGCGGCCGCATCGACGTCGGCTGGCGCTGAGCGGGGCGGCTTGCCGAGGGAAGTTACTGCGGAGTAGCGTTCCGACATGTCCATCGACTCTCGTCAGGTGGCGGCCGGTCTGCTGGCGGCCGTGCCGTTCGCCCGTGCGCTCGATATCGAATTCGTCGAGGTCGCGCCGGAGGCCGAGGGCGGGGTGCGGGCGGTCGTCCGGCTCCCCGACAACCCGGAGCATCGCAACCACGTCGGCGGCCCGCACGCCGGAGCCATGTTCACCCTCGGGGAGACCGCCTCCGGAGCGGCGGTGCTCGCCGCGTTCGGGCAGGTGCTCGACCGGGCGGTGCCGCTGGCCGTGACCGCGACCATCGCGTACCAGAAGATCGCCCTCGGCCCGGTGCTGGCCACCGCTCGGCTGGGGTGCACCCCGACCGAGGTGGTCGCCGAGCTGGACGCCGGGCAGCGCCCGGAGTTTCCGGTCGAGGTGGAAATCGGCACCGAGGACGGCACCACCACCT
The DNA here is from genome assembly GCF_047921505.1 of Micromonospora sp. SL1-18. Lineage (NCBI taxonomy): Bacteria > Bacillati > Actinomycetota > Actinomycetes > Micromonosporales > Micromonosporaceae > Micromonospora > Micromonospora sp. SL1-18. The sequence goes on from NZ_JBLROA010000026.1 coordinate 27,089, forward strand.
CCGTGATGACGGTGACCTGGACGCTCCGCCCGAACCATTGATGCCCGAACGGGGTTTACCCGGCCGATCCGCTGGATAGGGTCTTAACGTGCTCGGTCTACCCGCTCACGTGACTGCCTGTCTCTTCGATCTGGACGGTGTGCTGACGCAGACCGCCAAGGTGCACAACGCCGCCTGGACCGAGACCTTCAACGCGTTCCTCGCCGGCCGCGCGGCGGCCACCGGGGAGTCGTTCCGCCCGTTCGACCCCGGCCCGGACTACAACCGGTACGTGGACGGAAAACCGCGCGCCGACGGGGTGCGCTCCTTCCTGGCCTCCCGCGGGATCAGCCTTCCCGAAGGCGCGCCGGACGACCCGCCGGAGGCGGACACGATCAACGGGGTGGGCAACCGCAAGAACGTGTTCCTGCTCAGGCGGCTCCGCACCGACGGGGTCGAGGTCTACGAGGGCTCGGTGCACTACCTGGAGGCGGTGGCCCGCGCCGGGCTCCGCCGGGCGGTCGTCTCGGCCAGCGCGAACGCCAAGGCGGTGATCGAGGCGGCCGGGCTGGACCGGCTGCTGGAGGCCCGGGTGGACGGGGTGTTCGCCCACGAGCGCGGGCTGCGCGGCAAACCGTACCCGGACGGCTTCCTCGCCGGCGCGCGGCTGCTCGGGGTGGCGCCGGAGCAGGCCGCCGTCTTCGAGGACGCCCTCGCCGGGGTGGACGCGGGCCGGGCCGGCGGCTTCGGGTATGTGGTGGGCGTCGACCGCGTCGGCCAGGCCGACGACCTGCGCGCGCACGGCGCCGACGTGGTGGTGACCGACCTGGCCGAACTGATGACGGAGCCGGCCCGATGATCCGGGAACGGGCGTATCCGGTCGAGCCCTGGCATGTCCGCGAGACGCGGCTCGACATGGACGTGCTGGCTCAGTCCGAATCGGTCTTCGCCCTGTCCAACGGGCACGTCGGGCTGCGCGGCAACCTGGACGAGGGCGAGCCGTACGGCCTGCCCGGCACCTACCTCAACTCCTTCTACGAGCTGCGGCCCCTGCCGTACGCGGAGGCCGGCTTCGGCTTTCCCGAGTCCGGCCAGACCATCGTCAACGTCACCAACGGCAAGCTGATCCGGCTGCTCGTCGACGACGAACCGCTCGACGTCCGGTACGGCGAAATCCTCTCCCACGAGCGGATCCTCGACCTGCGGGCCGGCACCCTGCATCGGGAGCTGCACTGGCGCTCGCCGGCCGGCCGGGAGGTGAAGGTCCGCAGCACCCGGCTGGTGTCGTTCACCCAGCGCCCGGTCGCCGTGATCAACTACGAGGTCGAGCCGGTCGACGGGCCGCTGCGGCTGATCGTCCAGTCCGAGCTGGTCGCCAACGAGACTCTGCCGCCGCAGAGCCGCGACCCACGGGTCGCCGCCGTGCTCGAGTCGCCGTTGCAGGCCGAGGAGGAGCTGACCACCGCCGACGGCGGCCTGCTGATCCACCGGACCAAGGTGAGCGGTCTGCGGGTCGCCGCCGCGATGGCGCACGAGGTGCACGGCCCCGAGCGCACCACGATCTCCTCCGAGGGGTACGAGGACTGGGTCCGCACCACGATCGGCGGCGTGCTCAAGCCGGGCCAGACGCTGCGGGTGGTCAAGTACCTGGCGTACGGCTGGTCCAGCCGGCGGTCGTTGCCGGCGCTGCGCGACCAGGTCGGCGCGGCCCTCGCCGCCGCCCGGCTCGACGGCTGGGAGGGCCTGCGCCGGGCGCAGCGGGAGTACCTGGACGAGTTCTGGGACGCCTCCGACGTCCGGGTGGAGGGCGACCCGGAGGTGCAGCAGGCCGTCCGCTTCGGGCTGTTCCACGTGCTCCAGGCCGGTGCCCGGGCCGAACGCCGGCCGATCCCCGCCAAGGGGCTCACCGGCCCGGGGTACGACGGGCACGCGTTCTGGGACACCGAGATGTTCGTGCTGCCCGTGCTCACCTACACCCAGCCAAGCGCGGTACGGGACGCCCTGTACTGGCGCCACTCGACCTTGCCGCAGGCGCACGACCGGGCCCAAACCCTGAATCTCCGGGGCGCCTCCTTCCCGTGGCGGACCATCGAAGGCCCGGAGTCCTCGGCGTACTGGCCGGCGGGCACCGCCGCGTTCCACATCGCCGCCGACATCGCCGACGCGCTGCGGCGATATCTGCTCGCCACCGAGGACGAGACGCTGGAGCGGGAGATCGGCCTGGAGCTGCTGGTGGAGACCGCCCGGCTCTGGCGGTCACTGGGCCACCACGACCGTGACGGGCAGTTCCACATCGACGGGGTGACCGGCCCGGACGAGTACACCGCGGTCAAGAACGACAACATCTACACCAACCTGATGGCGCAGCGGAACCTGCTGACCGCCGCCGAGTGCGCGATGCGCCTCCGGGACCAGGCGCTCGACCTCGGGGTGACCGAGGAGGAGGCGGCCGGCTGGCGGGACGCCGCACGCGCCATGCACATCCCGTACGACGAGGACCTCGGGGTGCACCAGCAGGTGGACGGGTTCACCCGGTTGCAGGAGTGGGACTTCGAGCGCACCCCGCCGGAGAAGTACCCGCTGTTGCTGCACTACCCGTACTTCGACCTCTATCGCAAGCAGGTCGTCAAGCAGGCCGACCTGGTGCTGGCGATGCACTGGCGGGGCGACGCGTTCACCGGCCCGCAGAAGATGCGCAACTTCCTCTACTACGAGCGGCGGACCGTCCGGGACTCGTCCCTCTCCGCCTGCACCCAGGCGGTGATGGCGGCCGAAGTGGGTCATCCCGAGCTGGCTCACCGCTATCTGCGCGAGGCCGCGCTGATGGACCTGCACGACCTGAACGACAACACCCGCGACGGCGTGCACATGGCGTCGCTGGCGGGCGCCTGGATCGCCCTGGTCGCCGGCTTCGGCGGCCTGCGCGACCACGAGGGCATACTCTCCTTCTCGCCACGGCTGTCCAGCCGGCTGAGCCGCCTGGAGTTCTCACTCCAGTGGCGTTCCATCCACCTGCGGGTCGACGTCCGGCCGCACGAGACGACGTACTCGTTGCGGCACGGCGGGCCGGACACCGTGCTGGAGCTGCGCCACCACGGCGAGCCGATCCGGATCACCTGCGACCAGCCGGTCACCGTGCCGGTGCCGCCGGCCGATCCGTCCGGGCCGCAGCCGGAGCAGCCGCCGGGCCGGGCACCCCTCATGCACCTGCCGGACAACGCCGGCTGAGCCGGCCGCACGCCGACCGGCCCCGCACGCCGACCGCCCCGCACGCCGACCGGCCGAGCCGGCCCGGTCCTGATTCCAGGGCCGGGCCGTCAGGTGCGTACGTCAGAACTGGCGGCCGTTGGACGGACGGCCCTCGGCGTCCCGGGGCGCCATCGCCCGCGGATCGTCGGCGGTCCGTGCCTGCGCCGCTTCGTCGGCCCAGTCCCGGGAGCGCTCGGCCTCCTGTTCGCGGCGTTCCCGCTGGGCGTTCTCCTTGCGGGACCTGTTCTGCTGCTGGGCCATGACGATCCTCGCGATCCGTCGGGGCGCGGCTGCGCCGGTCCGTGGGTCACCCCGCGCCTTCCCGATCGACTCGACGGCAAACGGCGGCTCAACCCGCCCCCGCTTGGGTTGGTCAACTTCGTGTACGGCACATCGCGGTGTTCGAGGGCCCGGGATACCACAACGTCGCGCACACGGAGTTGATCAGCCGCCCAAGCCCGCGGGCGGGGCTGGGGGAGGTGAGGTGAGGGTGGGTGGGGGTATGCGGGGGCATGGAGACGCGTGAGGTGACAATTCCCGTGGTCGAGGGCGGGCTGACCGCCGACGTGATCATGCCGTCCGATGCGACCGGCGTGGTCCTCTTCGCGCACGGCAGCGGCAGCTCGCGGCACAGCCCACGCAACGTGGCCGTCGCGCACCAGCTCAACGCACGGTCGCTGGCGACCGTGCTGGTCGACCTGCTCACCCTCGACGAGGACGTGCTGGACGCCCGGACCGCCGAACTGCGCTTCGACATCGGGATGCTCGCCGAGCGGCTGGCCGCCATCGTCGACTGGATGGGCGAGGAGCCGACGCTGGGCCGGCTGCCGGTCGGTCTCTTCGGGGCCAGCACCGGTGCGGCGGCGGCCCTGGTGGCGGCGGCCACCAGACCGGACCGGGTGGCCGCGGTGGTATCCCGGGGCGGTCGACCGGACCTGGCCGGCAACGCCCTGTCGAAGGTGCGCGCCCCGACGCTGCTGCTGGTCGGCGGCCTCGACGAGGAAGTGATCGTGCTCAACGAGCAGGCGCGGGCCGAGCTGGGCGAGGTGGCCGAGCTGCGGATCGTCCCCGGCGCCACGCACCTCTTCGAGGAGCCCGGCACGCTCGAACAGGTGGCCGACCAGGCCGGCACCTGGTTCACCACCCGCCTACGCACCCCCCACCCGGCCTGATCCTCGCGTCGATCATGGAGCCGTTTGTGCTCGCCGCGCCCGGGAAGGCGGAGGCGTGAGGAAGGGAGATCCGGCATGAGCGACTTCATGAAGAAGGCTGAGCAGTTCGCCGAACAGCATCCGCAGCAGGCCGACCAGGGTGTCCAGAAGGCCGGCCAGGAGGTCGACCAGCGCACCGGCGACCGTTACGACAAGGAGGTCCAGAAGGGCGAGCAGGAGGCGCAGCAGCGGATCGACCAGGGCAACCGCAACCGCTGACCGCGCCGCGTCGACCGACCCGGCCCGGTCAGATCCGATGCAACAGGGCAGGAAGCTCGCCGAGGGTGGCGAGCGCCCGCCCGTCCCAGGCGGGATCGCTGTCGTTGTGCTCGATGGTCCGTACCACCGCCATGCCGACCGTCGCCGCACCGGCCAGCTCGCCGTCCGCGCCGTCGCCGACGAAGACGCAGTCGCTCGGAGCAACCCCCAGTCGCTCGGCTGCCGCCCGGTAGATCGCCGGGTCGGGCTTGGCCAGGCCGACCTCGCACGAGAACACCGCGACGTCGAAACGACGGGCCAGCCCGCTGGATGGCCACGCCTCAGCGGTCTCGGCGGTGGCGTTGCTGATCAGGCCGAGCGGGTGGCCGTCGGCGCGCAGCGCGTCCAGCACGGCGAGGGTCTCCGGCGCGACGCTGTCCAGCAGCCGGGCGGCCAGCTCGCGGCGGTGGGCGGCCGCCCGGGCCACCTGCTCCTCGGTCGGCGCCCCGCCGAGCCGCCCGGCCAGGATCCGGACCGTGTCCGCGACGTCCCATTCGGTCATCCGGTCCCGCCAGGTGGCGTGGTACGCGGCGACCAGCGCCTCCGGCACCACCCCCACCATGATGGCCATCTCGCCGACCACCCGGTCCCGTTCGGAGTTCGCCCCGTCGACGAGGGTGTGGAAGAGGTCGAAGATCACCGGTCGCGGCACGGCCCACATGCTATCGCCGGCGGCCGGGCAAGTCGCGGCCTGCCGGTACGGCGAAAGAGCCGGCCTCCCCGCTCGGGGAGACCGGCCCTCGTTGTCGCTCGATCAGGAGCTGTAACCGCGGCTGGCGATCCAGTTGGCCAGGGCGGTCACGTTCATCCAGTACGTCGGCGCGCCCGGGCTGGCCGGGTCGGCGATCAGTACGGTGTTGCCGTCGTCCTTGTACTCCACCACTGTCAGGTAGTGACCCGAGTAGCTGTGCGCGACGCCGTCGACGTCCAGCGCGGTGCCCCGGATGTTGGCGACGACCGGCCGGCCCTGGTCGACCGCGGCCTTGACGTCGGTCCGCAGCTGCTCGATCTGGCCCTGGTTGGCCGCGTTGTCCCGGATCTCGGTGGTCTTGTACCTGCCACCGGTGTAATCGTTGAGCACCCGGGTGATGTCGATGGCGGAGTCGGTGCCGTTCACCGTGGTGCCCAGCTTGCCGGCCAGCTCGTCCTGGCTGACCTGCTTGCCCCCGGCCGACAGCGCGATCCGGGTCGAGGCCGGGCCGCAGTAGAAGTAGTTCGGCTGGGCCTGGTACTCGTAGCTGGCGCGGTGGTCGCTGCTGTCGCCGGGCGCCGAGGTGGCCGGCTGGGCGTCCGCCGGGGCGGCGTGCGCGGCCACGGCGGGGCCGGCGATGACGCCACCGGACATGACGAGACCGGCGACGGAGAGCATGCTCCTACGGAAGATCTGGTTCATCTCGAAGCTCCATTCGGGGGTTGACGCCTCCGGGGAGACACAGCACCGGGAGTGGCGCTCGGGTCGTACCGGAAGTGCAACCAGCGGTGCTGGGCCCCGATTCCGTCCGGGTGGTCCTGCTCACCGTCGAACCGGACATGCCGCTCGACTCGCACGGCGCAGGGAAAACCGCCCCGGCGGCCCAATACCGGGCTCCGCCGGGCGTCAGTACGCCGGGACCGCCGCCCGGCCCCGGGCGACCGACGGGATCTCGGCGTGCCGGCCGGTGGCCGACAGGTCCCCTGTGGCCTCCGCCGCAGCGAAGTCCACGATGGACAACGGCGACTGCGGCTCGGGTGCCGGGCAGGTCGCCACGTACGCCTCGTCGCGCAGGCTCCGTGCGGCGGCGGCGGCCAGCTCGGCGGCCTGCCAGGCGGCCTGCTCCCGCTCCCGGGCGGCGCGCTGCCGGGCGCGCAGGTTGTCCCGGATCAGCCGACGAAGCAGCAGTTCCTGCTCCACCGGGTGCCGGCGCGGGTCCCAGCCCAGGTGCCCGAGGATGTCGCTGAGCTGCTCCACCGTGATCTCCTTGCGCCACTGCGCGTCCAGCGCGGCCCGGTGCAGCCAGCGCTCGCGGTCCGCGTACTCGGCGGGCGTCCGGGCCGTACGCGGCAGGGGCAGCGTGGCGGCGGCGGCCAGCCGGCGGACGTCCTCCTCGGCCGCCTCGTACGCCCGCCACACCTCCTCGACCTCCTCCTGGGCGGCCAGCCACTCGGCCCGCCGCCGCTCCGCGGTGGCTGCCGCGCGGGTTGCCGCCACCTCGACCTCCTGCGCGTACCGGGCCCGCTCGCGGGCCACCTCGCGGGCCTCCTCGGCCAGCTCCAGGCTGCTCGGCATGGCTGCCTCGCTGATCCGGTCGCTAACCACCGACCGGAACCGGTCCGGTCGGACGATCAGGGCGGCGACGACGATCACCGCCACGGTGAGTAGGGCCAGCCAGATCCCGGCGGCCTGGGGAACGTCGGGCAGGACGATGGAGAAGACGGTCAGCATCACCAGCACCTCGTGGTGGAACGGTCGGAACTAAGATCTGGGCCCGCTTGGGCGGGTGGCGGATCGCCGTGAGCGCGACGGGGGGCGCGACGGCGTCGCGGAGCCGTACCCCGATGGGGTCGGCGAGGGATGCACCGGAGGCCGCGTCTGCGGCCGGCGTGCTCAGCTGCGCGGTGGGCCGCGACGGGCGATCGGCTCCCGGCCGGGATCGGCGGCAGGAAGCACGACGGCGACCGCGGGCGGTGGCGCGACGTCGTGGTCGACCTGGCGCGGCGGTACGCCGGGAGCCGGCGAGGTGAGTGCCGGGCGCACCGGCCCAGCGGTGGTCTCCGCATCCGACGCGGCCAGCGTGACCTCGGCGGCCGCCGCGCTGACACTGAGGACGGTCGTCCCGGTGTCGAGATCGGCGGTGGCGGGCGCGGCGGCCAGCCCGTTGAGCCCCGCGACGAGCACCAGGGCGGTCACCGCCACCCGGGCCCGCTCCCGAAGGGTGCGCAGCGTCGCCGCCCAAAGGGGCGGGGCGAACGCTACGGGAAGCACCAATTCAACCTATCCGGCAGATCCGCCTTCCGCAGCTCGACGGGCGTGTCGGAAGACGTGAGCCGCCCCACGCTGTGCTGTGGACAGACCGTCAGTCCGACGAGGAATCGACGGCCCACCCGGTGCCCCGAGCCACCGGGTGGGCCGCCGGGGGTCATTCGAACCGCAATCCGTCCGGACGGGTCAGCCGCCAGAGCACCGGCAGGCTTGCCACGGTCACCAGTAGCACCACCGCGGCGCCGAGCCCGACGCCGAGGCCGACCACCGGCCAGCTCACCACCACCGGTGCGCCCACCATCCCGAGCAGGGCCGCGCCCATCGCCACCCCGATGCCGGCGGCGAGCACCAGCCCGGCCAGCACCGGCACCCCGGTCTGCCCGAGCACCGACCAACCGAGTGTGCTCCGAGGCGTCCCGACGGCGACCAGCGCCGCGAGCAGCCGGCGGCGCTCCCGGAGCTGTTCCAGGATGCCGACCAGCATGCTCACCCCGATCAGCACCAGGGTGACCACCGCGCCGGCGAGCAACCCGCGCCGGACGTTGGCGAACTGCGAGCTCTCGCGCACCCCAGTCAGCGCGTTCACCGGGGCGAACAGGTCCAGCCGGGCGACCTCGGCGCGGACCCGTTCCAGCGCATCCGGGTCCTGGGGATCCAGGCTGAGCAACGCGTTGGCCGAGACCTGGGACCGGGGCAGTGACGGCATCGCCCCGGGGGTAATCAACAGCCCGTCGTGCTGTCCTCCCATCGGGCTGTTGCGTACCGGCACGGTCCGGGTGTTCGTGGGCACCCGCCAGGTCACGGATCCGTCGCCGAGGCTCAGCGGCGCACCGGGACCGATACCGGAGAGGGGACCGTCCCGCCAGGTCAGGAAAACCTCCCCATCGGTGCAGGAACCGAGATCGGCGTGCTCGGCCAGCGCCGCGCAGTCACCGACCAGTACCTGAGCCACGGGGGCCTCCGACCCGTCCTCGCCGGCGGTGGCGGGGTTGGTGAGGGGAGTCGCCGTCAGGTACAGGGTGCCGATACTGCGCGTCACGCCGGGGATGGCCGCGACCTGCGCCAGGGCATTCCCGGGCTCCGGCAAGTTGTTCAGCCAGACGGCAACCTGGGCCCGGGTCGGGTCCTGGCCGGTGGCCCGCCGGAACTCGTCCTGCACGCCGGCCACCAGCATCTGCAGCCCGATGGTGCCGGCCACGGCGACCGCCACCCCGCTGACCAGCCGGGCCGACGCGGCGCTGTCCAGCTGGAGCCGCCGTACCGCGAGCTGCCAGGGCGGCGGGCCGCCGCGCAACCGGCTTACCAGCACGTCGACCAGCCAGGGCAGCAGGGTGACCGCGCCGACGAGCAGCAGCACCGCGCCGGCCGCGACCTGGGCCTGGGTGAGGTTGGAGCGGGCGGTCCGGACGTCGGTGAGCGGCTGGAGCAGGGCGAGCCCGGCGAGGGGCAGCAGCAACCGCCACCAGAGCCGGCGCCGGACCGGGCTGGCCCGTCGGCTGACGCCCAGCGGCGTGACGAGCACCCGGCGCAGGGCCAGCAGCGCCACCCCGGCGGCGAGCAGCGGCACGGCCAGCGCCACCAGCGCCACCAGCCACGGCACCGGGCGCAGGTCGCCCGGAAACACGCTGACGTCATACATCGAGACCAGCGGCGCCAGTTGGCGACCGGCGAAGAAGAGCATCCCACCGACGGCGAGCCCGAGCAGGGCACCGGTGCCCGCCTCGCCGGCGGCGATCCGGTGGACCATGCCGGCGTCGGCCCCGAGCAACCGGAGCGCGGCGAGTCGACGGTCTCGCTGCTCACCGCCGAAGCGGACGGCCGCCCCGAGGAACACCATGACCGGCAGCAGCAGCACCACGAAGACCACCACGACGAGCAGCCACAGCACGGCGTTGAACTCTTCGCCCACGCCGCCCTCGCCGAAGCGGTCCAAACGGAATACACCGTGGGGCGGCATGGCGTCGCGGCCGACGTAGAAGGCCAGCTCGTGGGGGCCGGACAGGCCTTCGGGACTGATCGTGCCGGTGACCCGGGCCCCGCCCAGGCGGGGTTCGAGCAGCGGTCCGTCCGGCGAGTCGAGCAGCGCGCGCAGCGCCGGTGAGACCGCCGCCTCGCCGTCGCCGGGGAAGGCGGCCAGTCCGGGTGGCACCGGTGCGTCCGGGCCCTCCGGGTGGACGATCCGCCCCCGCACGAAGCGCCCCCGGAAGACGGTGTCGACCTGGACGAGCTGCAGGGTGTTCGCCGCCGCCGACAACGGCGGCCCGTCACCGCCGTTGTCGAACCGGGCCGCGGTCCGGTCGTGGCGGGCGTCGATGGCGCCGGGCACCGCCGCCGCGAGTATCAGCATCGCGACGCCGACGCCCACGCCGAGGGCGGTCAGCAGGGTCCGCGTCCAGCCCTCGCGCCCGCCGGTGAAGGCCATCCGTGCGCCCATCACCAGGTCGCCCAGCCCGGCCCGCAGCCGGCCGCCGGGCCGTCGGATCTCCACGATGGTCACGCCACCTGCTCCACGCTCCGGGCCCGGCCGTCGCGGACCACCACCTCCCGATCGGAGTACGCCGCCACCCGCGGCTCGTGGGTCACCAGCAGGACGGCCGCCCCGGCCTCCCGGGCCGACTCGGCGAGCAGGCGCATCACCCGCTCGCCGTTGAGCGAGTCCAGGGCGCCGGTGGGCTCGTCGGCGAACACCACCTTCGGGCCGGTGACCAGCGCGCGGGACACCGCGACCCGTTGGCCCTGACCGCCGGAGATCTCCCCCGGGCGCTTGCCGGCGACGTCGGTCACCTCCAGTCGGTCCAGCCACTCGGTGGCCCGCCGTTCCGCCTCCCGGCGCGGGACGCGCTCCAGCCGCAGCGGCAGCGCGACGTTCTCCAGGCAGGTCAGCTCGGGTACGAGCTGCCCGAACTGGAACACGAAGCCGAACTCCCGGCGGCGCAGCCCGCTGCGGGCCGTATCGGAGAGCGCGGTCAGCTCGACGCCCCGGTAGTGCACCCGGCCCTGGTCCGGGCGCAGGATGCCGGCCAGACAGTGCAGCAACGTGGACTTGCCCGACCCGGACGGGCCCATCAGCGCCACCACCTCGCCGGCGCGTACGGACACCGAGGCGCCGGCGAGCGCCGAGGTCGGGCCGAAGGACTTGTGCAGGTCCGCTCCGATCAGCAGGGCGTCGCCGGTCATCCGCGCACCTCCTTCGCCAGCTCGTCGAGGCGCGCCGCGGTCAGCTCCAGCCAGCGCAGGTCCGCCTCCAGGTGGAAGAGGGCGTGGTCGCAGATGAGCTGGTCGGCGAGGTCGCCGCGGGTCTTGCGCCGGGTCAGGTCGCGCATCAGCCGCAGGTGCTCGGCCCGCTGGGTGTCCAGCAGGTCGGCGGCGGGGCGGCCGGTGAGCAGCGCGAGCACTACCTTGGTGTAGAGGATGCTCTGCAGATAGGGCTCGGGCTTCTCGGGCTGGGACAGCCAGCGCTGGACGTCGGTCACCCCCGCCTCGGTGATCGCGTACCGCTTGCGCTCGGGGCCCTCGCCGGGCTCGACCGAGTCCACCTCGACCAGGCCGTTACGGAGCAGCCGGGACAGGGTGGAGTAGACCTGGCCGAAATGCAGGGGCCGGCTGTGCCCGAAGCGTTCGTCGTACGCCCGCTTGAGGTCGTATCCGTGCCGGGGACTGGATTCCAGCAGCCCGAGGAAGGTGTGCCCGATCGACATAGGCGAGACTATACACAGTAGGTATACGCATTAGGTATACCCCGGTACGCGAACGCGAACGGCGCGACGCCCTCCGGTGAGGGTCACCGCGCCGCTCCGTCAGCGTGCGATCAGTCGGTGCCGAGCACCGGCGGCGGCGCCGACCGGCCGTCGCCCCAGACCATCTCGTCCTCGGTCAGCCAGGTGAGCCGCTCATCCGACTCGTCCTCGTCGGGCTGGCGGCGCCCGCCCAGCACGCCGTTGCGCCCCGCCATCGCGGAACGCCCGTTCGAGCCGCGACCGCCGTTGGACCGGCTTTCCGACTCCACCACGCCGCGGCCGGAGGCGAGCCGCCCGGTGCCGGCCGCCGAACGGTTGTCCATCATCCCGCCGGCCCGGCCGGAGGCCGGCGTGCCCGCTCCGGCCAGCGACCCGGTGCCCACCACGGCCGCCGGCCCGTAGAGGCCCCCACCACCGGGCGGCGCGGTCGAGGTGGCACCGCCGATGCCGATGGGCGCCGGGCCGGTGGTCGTCGGCGGTCCGGCACTGGCGAGCGAGGTGCCCGCGGGGTCGACCACGCCGACGGAACCGATGGTGCCGGGGTTGCCCGTGCCCGGGCCCCCAGGCGTGCCGCCGCCCACCGTGCCGCTGCTCGGAGCGGTGTGCTGGACCCCGGACGTGGTCGCGGTGGGCCCCTGGGTGTGCGCGAAGGTGCCGGAGGTCGGCCCGGACGAGGGCGTACCCGACGACGGGCCGTTGCCCAGCGTCGGGCTGGACGGGTCGCCGTAGCCCGGCAGGCAGGGGTCGGGCGGTTCGGGTGCGACGACTCGCCCGTAGGCGGAGAAGTCGTATCCCTCGGCCAGGTTGGCGACGACCTGCACCATCCGTTGGTGCGCCTTCTCCTGCTCGGCCTTGTCCTGCTGGTGGCCGACGATGCCGCCGATCACCGCACCCGGGAGCCCGCCCATCAGGAGGCCCTTGCCGGCGCCGGAGAGCAGCTTGTCGTTGTCGTCGGTCTCCTCCGGGCTCTCCGCGTTCGTCTGGGCGGTGCGCAGTTCGGTGGCCATCATGTCGAGCGCCTGCCGGATCCCGGTCATGCCGTGGGCGAGGTTGCCGGAGTATTTCACGACCAGGTCCACCCGCTGGTGGAACTCCCGGGCGGCGTCGCCCGTCCAGGTCTTGGCGAGCGCGTCCAGATCGGCGTTCAGGTCCCGGCCGAGGCCCTCGAGGGTGTCCTTCAGCGAGCTCCACTGCGCGCTGAGCCCGTCGACCTGCTTCGGGTCGCCGGCGGTGACGCCCTGGTAGAGCTCCTTGTGGCTGACGTGCTCGTAGCGCTGGGTGTACTCAGACACGCGGATCCTCTCCCTTCGCCGGCTTCATCGCCTCGGTCAGCCCGGAGAGCGCGGCGATGATGTCGGCCGCGGCGGCCGCGTTGCGCGCTTCGGCGGTCCGGTAGTTGGTCATGATCTTGTGGGTCGCCTCCTTGGCGGCCACGATCGCTCGGCGTAGCCGCTCGGCGTGGTCGACGTAGCTCGTGTACGTCTTGGAGTAGCGACGGGCGTTGTCGGTCGCGTCGGTGAAGGTGCCCAACGCCGGCGGCCGGCACTGCATCTCGGTGTTGAGCTTCTTCAACACCGACTCGGCCTCGCTCAGCCGGCTCTCGAGCCGCTTGTGGAAGTCCTCCAAGGACAGTACGTCTACCGTCGTGCGCCCGGTCATCGGCGTTGCGGCGTGGAATCCCGGCCGTTCAGGGCCGGGAGGAAACGCCGCTCCTCCTCTCGCGTGTAGGCCCATCCGTCAGCGCGTTGCAGCAGCCGGACGTGCCGGTGATGGATGCCCTGCAAAAGGGCCTGGCTGGTGCGGATGTTGAAGCTTCCGGTGGTTCGCACAGCGACCCGACCAACGTGCCGGCCCTTGTTCTTGCCGGCCGGCACGACAGCACGCACGAGGTCGCCGGTTTGGAAGGCGCGTACCGTTTTGCTTCTTGGCAGCCGCAGCCTGGGGAATCCGTGCCGGTCGCAGCGGGTGCGGGCGTACGAGCCGCGTCCGGTCGCGGCGGCGACCAGCACCTGCCCTGGGCAGGACCGCACGCCAGCGAGGATCCCGACGTGTAGGGCGTCGAGGGTGTGGGTTTTCGGCGCGCTGGTCTGGTGCCGGTTCCATCTGGTGCGCCCGCCGGTGCCGACCTCAACCGGCAGGCCGGTGGCGGCCAGCGCTTGCCACAGCGCCCGCCGGGTTGTCGACACGGCCGCGGCGTCTCGCAGCGGCAGTTTCGCTTGGCGTCGGATCCGGGCCAACACAGTGGGCCGGTGCGCGAGGAAGACATCGACCGGGGTGGCACCCTTAGCCAAGTTGCACGGGACGCAGGCCAGGGTCAGGTTCGACACCCGGTCCGAGCCGCCCCGCGAGCGCGCCACGATATGGTCGATGTTCAGCGGCACCCCCGTGGCGCCGCAGTAGGCGCATTTGCGTCCCCACCTGGCCAGCAGATACTCACGTACCTCGTAGCCGTGCAGGGTGCCGTGCTGGTACTCGACCCCGGCGATGTCCGGGTTCTGCAACAGTTGCGTGTCGAACGCGACCCGCTCCACGTGCAGGCCGGTCACGGGGGCCCACCGACACAGCCGCTGGACCCAGGACATGACGTTGTCGACTCGGTGCCGCAGCGACGGCGCCAACCACCCGTCCGGCTTGCGGCGGTTCAGGAAGCGGGGTGCCCGGTAGCGCAGGTTCCGTGACCGGCGGCCACGCCGGAATACGGCGCGGGCGGTCAGCTTGTCACGGATCTGCCCGCCCCGATGGCGGACCTCGACCGCAAACAGGCCGGTCCGCACCGTGTTGTCGGCGCGGAAGACGGCGATACCGGTGAACTTCGAACCCGGGTCGATGCCGAGCTCAACCCCGTCCACCTGCGAGTCGGCGACCTCACGGTCCTTGAGTCGGATCACGAACGGGGTGTGCCGGTGCACCACCGCACGGCCGGAGGCGAGCAGCTTCCGGGCACGGGCCGGGGTGCACGGTTGTAGCGGCCGGTGGTGCCGGTCAACAACGAACACCACCGGATGGGTGTGGGCCTCACGGCCCGCTCCGGTTCCCGCCGAGGCGGGTTCCGGGTGACGCCGGCTCACGCCGGTCTCCCCTCGCCCATGTCGCACACCGGCTGCCTTGCGGCGTCCGTGTCCCGTTTCGTGGCATCTCGGGGCCGTGTCTGCTGACGCGGATTCCAGGGTCCGGGGCTGAGGAAGCACCCCGGAGTGGGTCTTCTGACCTGTGTACAACGTAGATCCCTCCCTTCAGAGGTTTCTGGGGCTGGTCAACCACCCTGAAGGACCGAGAAGTTGACTGTCGAGAACCACTGGCCACGCTCAGGTTAGTCGACCAGCGTCGGCCCGGGCGACCCGTCACCGGGCAGCCTCCACATCGGATCGCGGACGGATCAACCGCCCTGGTTCGACCCGGCCTCCGGGCCGTCCGGCCTGTCCGCCGACCCGGACGGCACGGCACCCGGATCGAACTCGGTCATCGCGTCGCGCTGCTCCAGCTTCGGCCCGGTCGGCACCAGCGACAGCAACGAGGCGGGCACCGCCAGTGGCTGCACTTCGCCGTACCCGAGCGCGGCCCGCGCGTTCCCGGAGGCGGTGCCGAGCGGGTAGCGGACCCCCTGGGCGGTGATCAGGTAGACCGTGGCGCCCGCCGCCGGCTTGCCGCTCTCACCCGCCGTCGCCTGCACCAGCACGCCCTTGCCGCCCGGCAGCAGCACGCTCTCGGCGGTACGCACGGCGTCCCGACGGCTCTGCCGGGCGGCCACCCCGGCCGACGCGGTCAGCTCGGCCGGCGGCTGGTCGAAGACCTCCAGCGTGGTGACCAGCGGCTGCCCCGGCTCGCCCGACCGGTACGTGGCGCAGAGCACGGTCTGGCCCGGCCGCACCTCGTGCAGGGTGGGCAGCTTGTCCGGCAGGCCCTCGGGATCCAGCCGCTGGTCGACGTAGAGCCGGCCGGCCTGGTCCGGCGTGATGTCGGTCACCTCGCCGCCGCCGCCGAGCAGTAGTAGCGCGGTCATCTCCTTGACCGGCACCAGCCCCTGCCGGGTCAGCACGTAGTAGTTGCCGGCGGCGCGGTAGACCTGGCCGACCTTCGCGGGGCGGTCGCCCACCGCCATGGAGCTGCCGTCGCCGTCGATGGTCGGCTTGCGCAGCGCCGGTCCGACCGGCACCGCGTTGAGCAGCTGCTCCCCCACGGTGAGGGTGGTCGCGCCAGCCATCTTCAACGCCACCAGCGCCTGCTCGTCGCCGACCACCCGCAGCCGGGCGCCGCCCGTGAGCAGGTACCGCGCGTCGTTCGTTCGCACCAGGACCGCCTGGTCGGTGAGCGGGGTGCCGCCCGGCAGCGACCGGTTGATCACCAGGCGGGTGGTGGAACGCCGCGGATCGGCCGGGTCGGGCACGTCACAGACCGACCAGGGCAGCCCGACCAGCGACTTGCGGGCCGGCACGTCGTCCGGGGCGCCGACGATGCCCACCGCCCGGCCACGCGGTCGGTCCTTGATGGACGCCTGGGACACGGTGCGGACGGTCGGGTCGGCCTCGTCGAGGATCAGCCGGGCCGAGGCGTAGTTGAGCGTCGGGTGCAGCACCCCATCGCTGAAGACGTACGTGGCACCGGTCTCCCGCTCGATCACCAACGTGTTCGGCTCCAGCGGCGCGGAGTTGCCGGCGAACTGCCCGTACGCGCCGGCGCCGCCGAGCACGACAGCCGCGGCGATCACGCTGCCGAACACGGCCATGCCGAGCCGCCGCATCGGCAGGTCGTTGGTCTCCGGGTCGCCGGAGAGCAACCCGGAGACGATGCGGCGGGTGACGAAGCGGTACGCCTGCACCTGATCGCGGCGGGTCCGCATGACTAAACCTCCGGCAGGGGTGGGTCCGCGACGATCAGGTCCGGTACTCCGTCGCGGGCTTCCCTACGATAAGGGGCCGTCAACGGTTCATCGGGACCCCGCCCGCCCTCCGGCGACGAACCGATCCGGCGGATGCCCAGGATGTCCAGAAGGGACGCTCAGCGATGACCCAGGTCCAGGCGCTAACCGGTCGTACGGCCCTCACCTCCGCGGTCGGGGAGGACCGAACGGTCACCCCGGCCGACCGGCGCCGGCGCGGTCGGCTCGGCCCGGTCGTCGTCGGCCAGCTCGTGGTGCTGGAGTGCGCCGCGCTGGCCGTCTGGTTCGCCACCGCCGGTCCGGCCTGGGTGCTCGCCGGCGTCGCCGCGCTGGCCGTGGCGGCGGTCGTGGCCGCCTTCGCCCGCCGGGGTGGCCGCTGGTGGTACGAGGACCGGCTGCTCCGCCGTCGGCTTCGCCGGCGGCGGGATCGCGCTCGGGGCGCGGTGCCCTCCGGCGACCCGCGGCTGGCCGCGCTCGCCCCCGACCTGACGGTCGTCGAGCTGACCGAACGCGGCACCCGGCTCGGCATCGGCCAGGACGACCGGGGCTGGTTCGCCGCGGTCGCGCTGACCGGCCGGCCCGGCGCACCCGCCGGATCCGTCGAGGCGGCGATGGTGGACCGGGCCCTCGCGGTGCTCGCCGACTTCTCCGGGCCGGTCACCCAGACCCAGGTCGTCTCGCACACCCTGGTCTGGTACCCGGCGCCGGGCGCGGCGCCGGCCGCCCACCGTACGGTCTGGGTGGCGCTGCGGCTCTCGGTCTCCGACGCCCGCGCCGAGACGGTGAGCCGGGGCGGCGGCCTGCGCGGGGTGCACCGTACCGTCGCGGCCGGGATCGGCCGGCTCGGCAAGGCGTTGAACGCGGCCGGCCTCGGCCACCGCGTCCTGGGCCGCGACGAGCTGCACGCGGCGGTGGTCTCCGGGGCCGGGCTCGATCTGGCGCCCGAGTCACCGGTGGAGAGCTGGACGAGCCTGCGCGGCGGCGGTTGGACCCAGCGCTGCCTGGCGTTGCGGGTACGCCCGAAGGGGTCGCTGGGCGGCCTGGTGGACGCGGTGACGACCACCTCCGCGCCGTCGCACACCGTCGCGGCGCTGGTGCTCGCCGGCGGGCGCCGGATGCCCCCGCTGCTGCGGGTGGCGGCGATGGACAGTCACGCCGAGGCGCTGGTCAAGGTGGTCCGGGACGTGGCGAAGCGCTGCGGCGTGCCGGCCCGCCCGCTGGATGGCCAGCACGGGCCCGGCGTCTACGCCACGGCGCCGGTGGCCACCGCGATGGGCACGGTCACGGCCGAAGATTGACGATCCAGCCGTAGAGGCCGCATACCCAGACGGCCAGCGGCACCAGGGCGACGATCAGCAGGATCTCGACGATGTCGAGGAGACGGCCCCAGACCGGCGAGATCCGCTTGCCCGCCACCGTCAGGCCGTAGATCAGGCTGATCACCGCCGCCAGCAGCAGGCCGCCGAGGACCAGCCCGAGGCGGAACGGCAGCTCCCCGGCGCCGAAGGTGGCGGCGCCGGCCAGCCCCAGACCGACGGTGCCGGCGAGGAGCACCGGGGTGCGCTGGGCACGGCCGATGAACGGCCGGGCCCGCAGCAGCGACAGCAGGGCCAGGACCAGGCAGAGCAGCACCGCCGGCAGCCGGCCGTTTGTGGCGAATATCACCTGGCCGCCGAGCACCAGCACCGCCACCGTCCACAGCAGGCCGGTGAGGAACGCGTCGGCGCGTTCGCTGTTGCGCAGCACCCGCGGGCCGTCGACCGACTCCGTGTCGGACTTCAGGTCGTCCGGTCCGGTCGGGATCGACGGCACCGGCAGCCGGGCGAGCCGGTAGGCGAGCATCGGCAGCGCCGGCAGGGCGGCGAACGCGACCGTGGCGACCACCGCCGCGGCGGCCGTGGCGCTGACGCCGAAGACCAGGCAGAGCACGGCGCCGAGGCCGACCGCCGCGGCCACGGCCACGGCCCCGAGGAACAGCGCCAGCCGGTCACCGACGGCGAGCGCGGCCACCGCGCCGAAGAGCACCACCGCGGTCGCGGCCAGCAGCACGTGCGGGCTGGCCAGCTCGGACAGTTTCCGGTCCCCGGCGAGGACCAGCAGGCCGCCGATCGCCGCGTAGCCGAGCCCGCCCATGGCCAGCACGACGCCGGTCCGGCTGTCGCCGACCGCCCGGGACAGCACCGCGGCGCTCACCACCAGAGCGACCGCGACCACGAGCGCGGCCAGCGCACCGGGCAGCTGCGGCGGACCGGCGAAGAGCGCCGCCACCGCGCCGGCGGCCAGGGCAGCCCCGGCGAAGAGCACCGCGAAGCCTCGGGTGGTGCCGACCTGCCAGGTGCCGGGGCGCTGGTTGGTGGCGGTGGCGACGGCGTCCACCACGTCGTCGAAGACGATCTCGGGGGCCGCGGCGGCCCGGGGGTTGAAGTAGAGCACCTCGCCGTCGCGTACGCCGAGCTGCGCCGCGGTACGGCCACCGTCCAGCGGTTGCCCGCCGAGCCGGGACAGGCCCCACCCGCCGTGCCGCACGCCCTCGTCGGCGAGGTCCTCGCCGGCGTACCGCAGCAGCGTGGGTAGCAGGTCGGCCAGCGGGACGTCCGCTGGCAGTGCCAGGTCCATTCTGGTCCGCGGTGCCACGATGGTGATCCGGCTCAGCCCGCCGGTCGCGGTCTTCGTCGCCACTGTGGCCTCCTCGCACTCGCCTACGATCCACTCGGCCGGCGGCGTCAGCCCCACACGGGTCCACGACGCCTCCGGGAGATTACCTACGATGGCCATCGCACAGGTTGCCCACCCGACGTCTCGGGTGAGTGGCAGACCACGATCAGGGCCGCTTCTGGGGAGGAGATGCCGTGAGCACGGTGGTGTTCCGCCGGCTTCCGCGTCAACCGGGGCCTGCGCTGCCGCGCGGCGAAGTGCTGCTGGAGACTCCGCCGGAGCTGCCCGAGCAGCAGTCGCGGGGCATGGGCCAGGTGCTGATGATTTTGCCGATGCTCGCGGGCGTCGGTGCGATGGCCTTCCTCTACGCCGGTCGCGGCGGCGGCACGATGACGTACGTCGCCGGTGGTCTCTTCGGCGTGTCCATGTTGGGTATGGCTATCGGCAGTTTGAGCAACGGCGGCAACGACAAGGCCGAGCTGAATGGCCAGCGGCGCGACTACATGCGCTACCTGGCCCAGATGCGCAAGCGCACCCGCCGGGCCGCCGAGCAGCAGCGGGCCGCGATGACCTGGCGGCACCCGGAGCCGGACGCGCTCTGGTCGATCGCCTCCTCGCGCCGTCTGTGGGAGCGTCGGATCACCGAGGACGACTTCGGCGAGGCCCGGATCGCGCTCGGCCCGCAGCGGCTGGCGGTGGAGATCGTGCCGCCGGAGACCAAGCCGGTGGAGGACCTGGAGCCGATGAGCGCGATCGCGCTGCGCCGGTTCGTCCGGGCCCACTCCAGCGTGCCGGACCTGCCCACCGCGCTCTCGCTGCGCGCGTTCAGCCGGATCGCGCTGCGCGGCGACCGGGAGCCGGTGCTCGACCTGACCCGGGCCGCCCTGGGGCAGCTGGTCACCTTCCACGCCCCGGACGACCTCATCGTGGCGGTGGTGGCCGCGCCGGACCGGCAGCCGGTGTGGGACTGGGTGAAGTGGCTGCCGCACGCCCAGCACCCGGGGCGTACGGACGCGGCGGGCGCGCGCCGGATGGTCTTCGCCAGCCTCGCCGAGGCGGAGGCGGCGCTCGGCAACGAGCTGAACGGCCGCCCCCGGTTCGCTCCGGAGGCGAAGCCGCTCACCACCGCCCCGCACCTGGTGGTGGTCCTCGACGGCGGCGAGGTCTCGGCGACCTGCGCGCTGATGGGCCCCGGCCTGCTCGGTGCCACGGTGATCGACCTCTCCGGCACGGTGCCCCGGGACGCGGGCCGCTGGCTGCTCTGCCTCGACGTCGGCGACGGCAGTGGGCTGGAACTGGTCCGAGGCACCGCGACATCCCGGCTCGGCCGGCCGGACCGGCTCAGCATGGCGGCCGCCGAGGGCCTGGCTCGGCAGGTCGCCCCCTACCGGCTCTCCCAGCAGCAGGGCGCCAGCGCCGAGGAGCCGCTGGCCCGCAGCATGGAGCTGCCGGACCTGCTCGGCGTCGGCGACGCGGCCGCGGTGGACGTGCAGCAGACCTGGCAGCCGCGCAGCCATCGGGACCGGCTGCGCATCCCGCTCGGCGTCGGGCCGGACGGCAACGTGGTCGAGCTGGACTTCAAGGAGTCGGCGCACGAGGGCATGGGTCCGCACGGCCTGGTCATCGGCGCGACCGGCTCCGGCAAGAGCGAGCTGCTGCGTACGGTCGTCGGGGCGCTGGCCGTGACGCACTCGTCCGAGGAGCTCAACTTCGTCCTGGTCGACTTCAAGGGTGGTGCCACTTTCGCCTCGCTGGACGCGTTGCCGCACACCAGCGCGGTGATCACCAACCTCTCCGACGAGCTGCCGCTGGTCGACCGCATGCGCGACGCGCTGGCCGGCGAGATGAACCGCCGCCAGGAGGTGCTCCGGGCGGCCGGCAACTACGTCTCCCGCTACGACTATGAGAAGGCCCGGGCGGCTGGCGAGCCGCTGGAGCCGATGCCCAGCCTGCTCATCATCTGCGACGAGTTCAGCGAGTTGCTCGCCGCCAAGCCGGACTTCATCGACCTGTTCGTCATGATCGGCCGGCTCGGCCGGTCGCTCGGCGTGCACCTCCTGCTGGCGAGCCAGCGGTTGGAAGAGGGGAAACTCCGGGGACTCGATACCCACCTGTCGTACCGGATCGGTCTGCGTACCTTCTCGGCGGTGGAGAGCCGGATCGTGCTCGGCGTGCCGGACGCGTACGAACTGCCGAGCGCGCCCGGTCACGGTTACCTCAAGACCGACACCAGCACCATGCTCCGGTTCCGGGCCGCGTACGTCTCCGGGCCGTACCGGGCGCCGGGGCAGGTGCAGCGGTCCACCCGGGCGCAGGTGCAGCGCCGGATCGTCCCGTACAGCATCGACTACGTGCCGGTGCCGGCTCTGCCGAGCCCGGTGGAGACCACGCCGGAGCCGGAGCAGGCGGCCGACGGCAAGGCCGTGGCCATGCTGGACGTGCTGATCGACCGGCTCAAGGGGCGGGGGCGGCCGGCGCACCAGGTCTGGCTGCCGCCGCTGGCCGAGCCGCCGAGTCTGGGCGAGCTGCTGCCGCCGCTGAGCGTGCACCCGATGTTCGGCCTGTGCACCGCCGACTGGCCGGGCCGCGGCCGGCTCACCGTGCCGGTCGGCATCGTCGACCGCCCGTACGAGCAGACCCGTGACCCGATGATGGTGGATCTGTCCGGCGCGGGCGGCAACGTGGTGATCGTCGGCGCGTCGTTGAGCGGCAAGAGCACCATGCTGCGGTCGATGCTCGCCTCGCTGGCGCTCACCCACACCCCGCGCGAGGTGCAGTTCTTCTGCCTCGACTTCGGCGGTGGCGCGCTGCGCAGCCTGGAGGGGCTGCCGCACACGTCCGGGGTGGCCGGCCGACGGGACACCGAGGCGGTCCGGCGGACCATCGCCGAGGTGGTCGCGATCATCGACGATCGGGAGCTCCGGTTCACCCAGCACGGCATCGACTCGGTGGCCAGCTACCGCCGGCGCCGGGCGGCCGGTGAGTTCGCCGACGACCCGTTCGGCGACATCTTCCTCGTGGTCGACGGCTGGAACACCCTGCGCCAGGAGTACGAGGAGCTGGAGCAGACCATCACCAACCTGGCCAACCGGGGCCTGGGTTTCGGCGTACACGTGGTCGTCACGGCCGTGCGGTGGGCGGAGATCCGGATCAACATGCGGGACCTGCTCGGCACGAAGCTGGAGCTGCGGCTCGGCGACCCGGCCGAGTCGGAGATCGACCGCCGGGCCGCGCAGAACGTGCCGGCGGGCACGCCCGGCCGGGGTCTGACCCACGACAAGCTGCACTTCCTCACCGCGATCTCGCGGATCGACGGCAAGCGCGACATCGAGGATCTGGCCGAGGCGTCGGTCGCCCTGGCCGGGCACGTGGCGGCCAACTGGCCGGGCCGTCCGGCGCCCAAGGTACGGCTGCTGCCGCGCAAGCTGCCCCTCACCGAGCTGGCGAAGGTCATCGACCGGTCGGTCCCGGGCATCCCGATCGGCGTCAACGAGTCGGCGCTCGCCCCGGTCTACCTTGACCTGGCGAGCGAGCCGCACCTGACCGTGTTCGGCGACGCCGAGTGCGGCAAGACCAACCTGCTGCGGCTGATCGCCCGGAGCGTCGCCGAGCGGTACACCCCGGCCCAGGCCCGGCTGGTCATCGCCGACTACCGGCGTGGCCTGCTGGGCGCCGTGGAGGGTGACCATCTGCTCGACTACGCGCCCTCCAATCAGGTGTTCAGCCAGGGGCTGGGCTCGATCCGCGCCGCCCTGCAGAACCGGCTGCCCGGCCCGGACGTGACCACCGCCCAGCTGCGCGACCGGAGCTGGTGGAAGGGCCCGGACCTCTACATCCTGGTCGACGACTACGACCTGGTCGCCTCGGGCGGCAACAACCCGCTCAGCGCGCTGCACGAGCTGCTGCCGCAGGCCAGGGACATCGGCCTGCACCTGATCGTCACCCGGCGGGTGGGTGGCGTGGCGCGCGCCCTCTACGAGCCGGTGCTGCAACGCCTGCGCGAGCTGGACTCGCCGGGCCTGCTGATGTCCGGCAGCCGGGAGGAGGGCGCGGTCTTCGGCAACCTGCGGCCGAGCCCGCAGCCGGCGGGCCGGGGCACCCTGGTCCGCCGCCGGGACGGCCAGCAACTGATCCAGACCGCCTGGACGGAGCCGGCCTAGGGGCGGGTGCCAGGCAACGTTTCGACAGCGCCGGCCGGACCGGCGCACGGGCAGAGAGGGACCCTGGTGAGCACCTCGTGGGGTTACGGCGGCGCCGGTGGCGCCGTGGAGAATATGTTGCGCCAGGCGCAGGAGCAGCAGCGCCGGCTTGCCGAGTTCCAGCAGCGGCGTGCCGACCTGCGGGTGACCGGGGAGAGCCCGGACGGCCTGGTCCGGGTGACGGTCGACGGCGAGATGAAGGTCGGCGACATCGAACTCAACGCCAGGGCGATGCGGCTGGACAGCCACACCCTCGCCGAGTCGCTCCAGGCCGCGATCGATGCGGCGTACCAGGCCTTCAACGAGCATCAGCAGGAGTTGCTGACCGAGATGCTCGGCGGCTCCGAGCTGGTCCGGCGGGCGCAGGAGGGCACGCTGACCCCGGAGGACTGGTTCCGCCAGTTCGGGGTGGACCTGTCCGACCCGACCCGCGGCCTGCGCCGCTGAGCTGAGCGGAGGAGCGATGGTCAACAAGGTCGACGTCGACGCGATCCGCAAGGCGGGCAGGATGCTCGACGCCCCGGACGGTCCGATTCAGTACCTGCGCAACGTGCAGACGTTGCTGGAGAGGGTGAAGCTGCCGGGCGGCGCGCTGAGCCTCTTCGGCCATCCGACGGTGGCCCGGCACAACGCCTCGGTCGACGGGCACCTCGACAACGTCAAGACCGGTATCGAGCATCTGCACAAGGCGGCCGAGCAACTGGAGCAGAGCGCGAAGAACTGGGAGAAATCGGATCAGTCCTGGGTGGTCAGGTGACCACCCAGTCCGGCCACGGGGAGAACAACTGATGCCACCGGAAATCTTCCTCGCGAACGCCTCCGGTGCGGTGACCGGCACGCACACGGTTGCCGCGACGACGGCGCCGGTGCGTTCGGCGGCGGCCATCGCGCGGGGCAACTGGATGTGGATCGTCTTCTCGGGGATCCTGATCGGCTCGATCCTCTACCTGGAGACGTTCGACAACGAAGAGGTCAACCAGGCCATCAAGAAGTGGGGTGACGCCGCGCGCCTGCTCGGCTCGGATCAGTTCGGCGCGGCGATCGCGGCGGTCCCGCCGTCCGACAACGAGTGGGACTTCGACGACCGGGACGCGTTCGACCTCTTCATGCGCAAGCTGGGGGCGGAGATCAACTCGTTGGCCGAGGCGTTCAACGCCAATAAGGACACCCTCACCTCCGCCCGGGATGCCTACAACGACGCGGTCTCGGGGATGGCCCAGGCCCTCATGCCGATCCTGGTCGCGGTGGTCGCCTCGATCGCGTTCCAGTTCTTCCCCGCCACCACTCCGCTGGCCCAGGCGATCGGCATCGCCGGCCTGACGGCTGCCTCCGCCATCCTGGTGCTGGTCTTCGGGAACATCGGCGCGCTCCTGCACGCCTTGGCGGCTGCTTTCAACACCAGCGGCCGGTTCTCGTTCGTGTCGGATTCCCGTCCCGGCTGGGCCCCCACCGGCTCGGACCCGGACATCAAGGACATCAAGATCGACTGGGTCAAGGACGCCAAGTTCTACCAGTGACGAGAGGGGCCCGGGTGGTCACGCTGCCTTTCTGGCTGTTCATGTACTTCCTGCTGACCATCCCGGTCTTCCTCGGCCTCGCCCTGTTGGCCCGGCTCACGGGCTCGGCGGGGACCCGGCGAGCCGCTGAGGTGGTGATGCTCACCGGCGGCGCCGCGCTGCTTCCGGGGATGCTCCAGCGCGCCTTCGAGAGGCCGATGCTGTGGCCCGTGGCGGTGCTGCTGGCGGCCCTGCTGGTGTTCGGTGTGGTGATGCACGTCAAGTCGTACCGCCAGCCGTCCTGAGGCCGGCTGCGGCCGGGAGGCGTCCGTCCATGTCGTACAGTCGGCACCGGGACGTGTTGTGGATCCTGGCCTGCGGGAGACGACGAACCGGATCCAGGGCTGCGCGGGTTGGATGTCGTCCGCTACCGTTCCGTTGAAGTGCCGTCGGTGGGGTGCGTATGCCTTGCCGCGGGGGAGGGGCGCGGCGGATCCGCCGCCACGAAATGACGGAAGGGTGTGAAGCATGGCGTTCGAGGTCAGTGCAGCGACTCTGCACACTGCCGCGAGTGACGTGCGGTCCACGCGCAGCGATGTAGACGGTGAGCTGAAGAAGCTGTGGAACGTGGTGGACGACCTCGCGATGGCCTGGAAGGGCCAGGCGTCCTCGGGTTTCCAGAACCTGATGACGCGCTGGAACGAGGACACGGTCAAGCTGCTGACGGCGATGGACAACATCGCCGACCTGCTTGACAAGTCGGGCACGACGCACCAGGTCAACGACGAAGAGCAGCAGCAGATGCTGGACAAGTTCCACTCTGCTCTCAACCCGTGATCGCGTAGCAGGCAGAGGAGGAACTGATGAGCATCAAGGTCGACTACGCGGTCCTCGAGAGCAGCAACCAGCAGATGCAGGCGATCTCGCGGACCATCGACGAGAAGCTGGACACGCTGCGCTCGATGCTGACCAAGCTCGAGTGGGAGGGCCAGGACCGCGTCGCGTACCAGCAGCACCAGGCCCAGTGGGACGCCGCGGTGCGGGACATCAACCGGGTCCTGAACGACATCGGCACGGCGGTCGGCATTGCTCGTGAGAACTACATGACCACCGAGATGAGCAACTCGAAGGTCTGGCAGTAACCTGACGACCTGCTACGGCTCCGCCCCGGCTTCGTCGGGTCGGAGCCGTAGTGCTTTCCGGACCCCCGATGCGCGCCCCCACCGCCCGCCGATGCGCGTCCGACCGCCCGCCGCCGTGCAGTGCTCTGCCGGCCGCCGATGACGGGCGCCAGGGCCGCGCCCGGCGGTCGGGTCGGCCGACCTGCTTTCAGGCGTCCAGCCGCGCCGGCCGCCGCCCGGGGCGCCAGCCGCGCCGCCGGCCGAGAATCAGGATCGGCCGGAGCGTCAGCAGAACGCCGGCCACCGCCGCGCCGACCACGGCCACCCAGACCGCCACGACCCGCTGCCAGGCCAGCGGGTCGGCCGGCGGAGCCGGCTTCGGCATCGCCCCGAGCGGCGGGTTGTTGCGCCTGTTCAGCAGGCTGGTCACCGCCCGGTACGGGTTGACCATCCCGTAGCCGACCTCCGCGTTGTGCCCGTCCGGCGGGTTGTCGGCGGTCCGGGTCAGCCGGTAGGCGAGGTCCTTCGGAGTCATGTCCGGGTGGGCGGCGCGAACCAGGGCGGCCACCCCGGAGACGTACGCCGTGGCGAAGCTGGTGCCGCCGTCCGGCTCGTAGTGGTATCCCGAGCCCTGCGGCGCCGGGCCGACGATATTCAGCCCCGGCGCGGCGAGGTCCACGTAGGCGCCGGTGACCGAACTGCCGACGTGTTCGCCCTTGTCGTCGAGCCCGGCAACGGCGATGACCCCCGGGTACGCGGCCGGGTACGCCGGCTGGTCCTGCTGGTTCTCCTGTCGGTTGCCGGCGGCGGCCACCACGATCACCCCCTTGTCGAGGGCATAGTCGACCCACCTCTTCAGCTCGGGGTCGTCGAGCGTGACCAGGGACAGGTTGATCACGTCGGCCCCCTGGTCGGCCGCCCAGCGGATGGCCTGGCCGATCTTGGCCGGGATCGACTCGTCGAAGGTGCGTTGGGTGTCAGCCAGCACGCGTACGGGGAGGATCTTCGCCTCCGGTGCGATCCCGCTGTACGGCGCGTCCGTGTCCGCCCGGCCGGCGATGATGCCCGCCACCAGGGTGCCGTGACCGACCATGTCGCACTGTCCCTTGAACTGCGCCAGGCCGTTGAAGTCCGCGCCGTCGAGCACCCGGCCGCGTAGCAGCGGGTGGCTGGGCGAGACACCGGAGTCGATGACCGCCACGGTGATCCCCGCACCCCGGGTGATCCGCCAGGCGGCGGACGGGTCGAGCCGGTCCAACGCCCATGGCCTCTCGGTCGGCGCGGGGTTGCCGGCCGGGCCGCACTTCGGTGCGGCCGCTGCTGGTGCGGGCATGGCCAGGGCGCCGCCGAGCAGCGCCACGACCGCCGCTCCACAGAGGACGGATCGGATCCGGTGCCCGGTACGAACGTTCACCGACGTCCCGTCCGGCCGCAAGCTGTCACGCACGCGCTGAGATTACCGTCGCCGCGCCCGCCGCAGGTGACGGGATCATGGTGGACAGGGTGTAGGCGTCAGGCTTCGGCGGCGGCGCCGGTGGCCGGCTCGGCGGTGAAGAGGGCGAGCAGGGCGCCGACCTGCTGGTCGGCCTCCGCCGGGTGACGGAAGTGGCCACTCGGGTTGATCGTGTACTCGTTGCGCCGCCCCACCCGGGTGCGGCGCAGGTAACCACCGGCTTCCAGGTCGGCGACGATCGCCTGGGCGGCCCGCTCGGTCACCCCCACCTCGTCGGCCACGTCACGCAGCCGCGCGGTCGGGTTGCGCGCGATGGCCAGCAGAACGTGCCCGTGGTTGGTGAGGAAGGTCCAGTTCCGACCGCTCCCGTTCTCGCCCGCTGTCGTCGCCATGCTGGCCATGGTATGGCCCCGGCCCGGGCTTCCCCGCTCCTGCCCCAGTCCGGCGGCCGGCGGCCCCGCCCCACCAGATCGGGTGCCCGTGAGTGGTCAAGCGGCGGCCAACACATGAAATGTGTATCACGTAAAACTTGACGTATCTTGGGCCTGGGTGTGAACGTGGTTGGCGCGGCCCTCTCCGCCGCCGACCGGTCTGACCAGGTCGTTTCGTGCGAGGACGAGGTGACTGCTGTGATACCGACCACTCCTGAGCAGGCGCTCGCCGAGCTGTACGCCGGCAACCGTCGCTTCGTCACCGGCGTACCCCGCCACCCGAACCAGGACGCCGATCACCGGGCCGCCGTCGCCGACGGTCAGCACCCGTTCGCGGTGATCGTCGGCTGCTCCGACTCCCGGCTCGCCGCCGAGATCATCTTCGACCGCGGCCTCGGGGACCTCTTCGTGGTGCGGACCGCCGGCCACACCGTCGGCCCCGAGGTGCTCGGCAGCGTCGAGTATGCGGTCACCGTGCTCGGCACCCCGCTGGTCGTGGTGCTCGGCCACGACTCCTGCGGGGCGGTGCAGGCCGCGCGCGAGGCGGTCGCCGCCGGCGCCTCTCCGGCCGGGCACCTCGGTGCGGTGGTGGAGGCCGTCGTGCCCAGCCTGCGCCAAGCGGCCCGACAGGGCGTCGAGGACGTGAACGCCATCGTCGACATCCACATCGCGCAGACCGTCGAGGCGCTGCTGGCCAGGTCGGCCGTACTCGCCGAGCGGGTGTCCGCCGGCCGGTGCGGGGTGGTCGGCATGTCGTACCGGCTCAGCGCGGGCGAGGTGCGGACGGTGGCCGAGGTGTCGGCCGGCACGCCCTAGACCTAGAGCATCGACATGTGGACGTGGTCGGTGTGGTTGGAGGGGCCGCTGTATGACCTCCAGCCTGTTGCCGGGAACCAGATCTGCCGGTTCCAGATCACGTAGTAGATGCCCAGCCGGTCGGCGTTGCGGATGAGGAAGGCGGCGACGTTGTTGCCGTACATCCGCATGTCGTTGTTGTGCCAGGGTGCGAAACCGCTCTTCTGCAGCGACCAGTCGCAGGCCCGGCCCTTCGGGTGCTCCCACGGCCCGCCGGGGCGGTAGCAGCCGGCGAAGCGGTCGAAGCCGGCTCGCCGGACCTCCTTGTAGGCGTGCAGGGTGCGCGGGGTGATGTAGCCCGAGGTGGTCGGGTCCTTCGCGGTGCGTGATTCGGCCGTCCAGCCCCCGTCGGCCGTGCGACCGGGCCCGATCCGGGCGACCGGCGAGGTGGCCGAGACCAGGCCGCCGGTGAAGCCGCGTCCGCCGACCAGCTTCAGCGCCTTCTCCGCCTCGGCCTTCTCGCGCGCCATCGCGTTGGCCTGCTTCTGCTGCTCGCGTACCTCGGCGTCGAGGGCGAGCTTGGCCTGCTCGGCCCGGGTCTTCGCCGCGTTGGCCGCCGCGAGCTTCTGCGCGTTGACCAGGTTCAGCTCGTCCAGGCCGGCGGCCCGCTGGACGAACGTGTCGGGCGTGTTGCTCTCCAGCAGCATGGCCAGCACGCCGACCCGGCCGGTGCGGTACGACTGCGCGGCGATTTGACCGACCTGTGGGCGCAGCGCATCGAGCTCGGCCCGTGCCGCGTTTATCTCGAGGGCCAGTTGGAGCTGGCGCCGCTTCGACTTCGCCAGCTTCGCCTTGGCCTTGAGGTAGCCGCGGTTCGCGGCGTCCAGGACGTCCGTGATGAGCGGAGGCTCATCGTCCTCCTCGTGCCCAGAAGGGGTGGGGTTGGTGGGCGCGGCCATGGCCGGGGTCGGCCCGGCGACGATGGCGAGCGCGGCAAGCACGGCCACCACAGGTGTCAAGCAGCGGCGCAGGGGTGCCGTCACAGTGTTCCCTTCCGTCGACCGCCGGCCGGGTTAGCTGCCGGGTTCGGGACGGAAGTGGCCCCTACCGCTGGCGCGGATTCACCCCAGGTGCGTTGGTTCCCCGGCTCGCCCTCGGGCGATTGGGCGGCGGCACCGCAGGCGCTGGTGCACGCCTTCAGCGGTGGCCGGAGGGAGATTACCTGACAATCCATGCGGTGAGCTACGCCCAGAAGCCGACCAATGGCGCGATTTCGGCGTAGCTCTGCGTGACCAGCATCGCGTTCGCAATCGATGGTCACGCTGCGGAGTGTCACCATGCGACCTCCGTACCTCCGTCCGCGCCGCGCCGCCCCGTGACCGCTCCGCCGAGCGCCTCCAGGGCGTCGTCCCGCTCGGCGGGCGGCCGGGCGGCCGGCGGCCCGGAGGGCGGCACGGTGTCCGTTCCGGCGCCCCGGCGGGTGTCCGTCGCGGCGCCCCGGCCCGCAGTGGTGACGAGGGCGGCCAGGCCGGTGGTCAGCGGTACGGCGG
Source organism: Micromonospora sp. SL1-18 (assembly GCF_047921505.1). Lineage (NCBI taxonomy): Bacteria > Bacillati > Actinomycetota > Actinomycetes > Micromonosporales > Micromonosporaceae > Micromonospora > Micromonospora sp. SL1-18. Next base: position 57,058 of record NZ_JBLROA010000026.1, read on the forward strand.
CGATCAGGCCGAGCGTCGCCACCGCGCTGCGGACGATCTCCGTGGCCATGAATTCGCTGGTCAGGATCTCGCTCAACGGGCGCGAGTCGGCGACGAGCAGGAGCAGCAGCGGCAGCGACGCGCCCGCGTACGCCAGGACGATGGTGTTGACCGTGGAGGCGATGTGCGCGCGGCCCACCCGGGTGGCCGCCCGGTAGAGCTGGAGCCGGGACAGCCCCGGATTCGCGTACGCCAGTTCGGTGACCGTGGCCGCCTGGGTGACGGTGACGTCGTCCAGCACGCCGAGTGAGCCGATGATGATGCCGGCCAGGAGCAATCCGTGCAGGTCTACGTCGTGCTGGAACATCGACAGGGTGGCGGCGTCCTCGCTGCCGAAGCCGGTCAGATGGGTGGCCGCGATGGCCAGGGCACCGAGGAGCCCGGTCAGCACCAGGCTGCCCAGGGTGCCGAGCACCGCCACCGAGGTCTGCGCGGTGATCCCGTGGGTCAGGTACAACACCACGAACATGATCAGCGCGGACCCGACGATCGCCACCAGCAGCGGCGGCTGGCCGGCGTTGATTCCGGGCAGCACGAAACCGAGCAGGAGGGCGAAGCTCGCGACCAGGCCGCCCAGCGCGGCCAGCCCGCGCCAGCGGCCGAACGCGACGATGACGACGCCGAACAGCACGACCAGCCAGACCAGTGGCGCGCCGCGCTGGTGCTCGGCGATCTGGTAGCTCTTCGCCGTCGGGTCGGCCGGGTCAGTCAGCTCGACCAGCATGATCGCGTCGCCGACCTCGACCCGGGGCGCCCCGGGCCCGGTCGGGACGGGCACCTCGACCTGCTGCCCGGCGTCCGGGCCCTGCTCGACGGTGACGGTGACGGTCCCGCAGGGGCCGGTGGAGTCGCCTGGGCCGCCCTCCGGCGATTCCGGCGTGGGCGGGCAGGACTCGGTCACCACCCGGGTCACCGTGCCGTGGTAGCGCGGCACCTCCGCGTTGCCCGCCGGCTCCCGCGTGTCCCGTGGCCAGAGCGCGAGCGCGGCGACCACGGTGACCAGGAACAGCGGCACCACCGTCGCGACGAGGACCTGCCGCACCCCCTTCGGAGCGGACGGGGCGGGACGGGTGTGGTCGGCGCCCATGGCGGGTCTCCCAACGATTGACAGCGGGACACGTGTCGCCGGGCCGGTCGGGTCACCGGCCGGCGGTGGCACCGGCTGAAGAAGCAGGCCGGTCGCCGCCGCGGAATGGTAGCCAGGCCGGCAGCGGGTCGTAGCGGACGAGTGGTGTCCGGTGGTTCCTCCCGGCCCGCCCCGCCGCGCCCGCTAGCGTGGTCCTCGTGCGTACGGCGCCAGCGGTGATGACCGGACCGTGGGTCCGGCTCCTGCTGCTGATCAGTGCCCTGGTCGGGCTGACCGCCATGCACACCCTCGGCCATGGGACGCACGCCACCGGCGGCGACCCGGCGGCGCACGCGGCGGCCGGGCACGCCGTCGCGCCGGATGCGGCGGCCGGTCTGACCGACGACTGCCAGGGCGACGGCTGCACCCAGCGCTCGCCCGGCGGATCTTGGACGCCCAGCAGGCCGAGTTCGACGCCATGAAGAAGCTGCTCGACCGGCTCTGAGCCCGCCGTCGCCGGAAGTCCTGATCAGCCCCGCTTCATCAGCCGGCCGACGGCGGCCATCATCTCGGTGGCCATCTCGTCGGCGCGGCCCTCGGCGGCGCCCTCACGCATGCAGTGCCGGGCGTGCCCGTCGAGCAGCCCGAGGCCGACCTTGTCCAGGGCGGCCTGGATGGCGGAGATCTGGGTCAGCACGTCGATGCAGTAGCGGTCGTCCTCGACCATCTTCTCGATGCCGCGGACCTGGCCCTCGACACGGCGGAGCCGCGCGAGCAGCTGTTCCTTGCTGGCGGTGTAGCCCCGGGTCGGGGTCGTCGGTGCGGTCATGACGTTGAGGATAGCCTACCCCTCGGGGGTATGGTACGTTCCGATCTGTGGCTGATACCCCCACCGGGTAGCGGTAACAGGAGGGAGATTTGCGAATGGCAACCACGACGTACCAGGTGCAGGGCATGACCTGCGGGCACTGCGCCAACTCGGTCAGCTCCGAGGTGGGCGCGATCCCGGGCGTCAGCGACGTCCAGGTCGACCTGGCCTCCGGCCAGGTCACCGTCACCAGCTCGAGCCCGTTGGATACGGACACCGTCCGTGCCGCCGTGGACGAGGCCGGCTACGACCTCGTCGGGGCGTGACGGGTCCCAGGACCCGAAGGAACCGAGGTGCATCAATGAACACGGCGACGAAGCTGAGCGGCTTCACGCTCGGCCTCGCGGCGGTGTTCGGCGCGGCGTACGGGGTCGGCCAGCTGACCGGCCCCGTCACCCCCGCCGCCGAGTCCCGCCACGAAGCCACGGACCCCGGTCACGGCGACGGCCACTCGGCCGCCCCCACCGAGCACCTGCCCGGCGGGTTGCTCGTCTCCGACCGCGGCTACACCCTGCAACCGGTGACCGCCCCCGCCGGCGAGTTCGCCTTCCGGGTCACCGGCCCGGACGGCCGGCCGGTCACCCGCTACGACGTGGCCCACGAGCAGCGTATGCACCTGATCGTCGCGCGCCGCGACCTCTCCGGTTTCCGGCACGTCCACCCGGAGTTGGCCGCCGACGGCACCTGGCGGGTCGCCTCGCCGCTCGCCGGGCCCGGCGTCTGGCGGGCGTTCGCCGACTTCACCCCGACCGGTGGCGAGCCACTGACGCTCGGGGTCGACGTCACCGTCCCCGGCGCCCTGGCGGAGCGGCCGCTGCCGGCACCCGCCACCAGCACCACCGTCGACGGCTACACCGTCACCATCAGCGGCACCCCGCAGCCCGGCCGCACCAGCCGGCTCACCCTGACCGTGAGCCGGGACGGCCGGCCGGTCACGGACCTGCAGCCCTACCTCGGGGCGTACGGGCACCTGGTGGCGCTGCGGCAGGGCGACCTGGCATACCTGCACGTGCACCCGGAGGGCGCGCCCGGCGACGGGCGGACCCCCGCCGGGCCGGCGGTCACCTTCTCCGCCGAGGTGCCCTCGGCCGGGTGGTACCGCCTCTTCCTGGACTTCCGGCACGGCGGCGCGGTGCACACCGCGGAGTTCACCGTCGTGGCGGGCGACCCGGGCACCCCGGCGGCCCCGGCCACCGGCGCGCCGGCCCCGACCACCACAGCGACCTCGGACGCCGGGCACGGCGTCCCCGGTCACGGGCACAATTGACCGGAGGTGCCGCGATGACATCGACCGCCAAGTCTCTACCGGTCGCGCCGAACCAGATCGAACTCGCGATCGGCGGCATGACCTGCGCCTCCTGCGCCGCCCGGATCGAGAAGAAGCTCAACCGGATGGACGGCGTCGAGGCCACGGTCAACTACGCCACCGAGAAGGCCACCGTCCGGTACGCCGACGAGGTCACCCCGGACGACCTGATCGCCACCGTGGAGAAGACCGGCTACACGGCCGAAGTGCCGCCGCCCGCGCAGGCCGCGGTCGAGGCGGCCGCCGAGCCGGTGGACGAGCTGCGCGGGCTGCGTACCCGGCTGTGGGTGTCGGTCGCGCTGGCCGTGCCGGTGATCCTGCTGGCCATGGTGCCGGCCTGGCAGTTCACCTACTGGCAGTGGGCGTCGCTGGCCCTGGCCGCCCCGGTCGTGGTCTACGGCGGGCTGCCGTTCCACCGGGCCGCCTGGATCAACCTGCGGCACGGAGCGGCGACCATGGACACCCTGGTGTCGCTCGGTACCCTCGCCGCGTTCGGCTGGTCGCTCTGGGCGCTCTTCCTCGGCGACGCCGGGATACCCGGGATGACCCATTCGTTCCGCTTCGACATCACCCGCAGCGACGGTGCCGGCAACATCTACCTGGAGGCGGCAGCCGGGGTGACCGCCTTCATCCTGGCCGGGCGCTACTTCGAGGCCCGGTCCAAGCGGACCGCCGGCACCGCCCTGCGCGCCCTGCTGCAGATGGGTGCCAAGGACGTCGCGGTGCTCCGCGGCGACCGGGAGACCCGGATCCCGGTGGACCAGCTCGGGGTCGGCGACCGGTTCGTGGTCCGGCCCGGCGAGAAGATCGCCACCGACGGCATCGTCGAGGAGGGCACCTCGGCGGTCGACGCCAGCATGCTTACCGGCGAGTCCGTGCCGGTCGAGGTCGGGCCCGGCGACACCGTCGTCGGCGCCACCGTCAACGCCGGCGGCCGGCTGGTCGTCCGGGCCACCCGGGTCGGCGGGGACACCCAGCTCGCCCAGATGGCGAAGCTGGTCGAGGCGGCGCAGACCGGCAAGGCGGCCGTGCAGCGGCTCGCCGACCGGATCTCCGGGGTCTTCGTGCCGATCGTGATCGCCCTGACCATCGGCACGCTGGGCTGGTGGCTCGGCAGCGGGGGCGGGACGACGGCCGCCTTCACCGCGGCGGTGGCTGTGCTGATAATCGCCTGCCCGTGCGCCCTCGGCCTGGCCACCCCGACCGCGCTGCTGGTCGGCACCGGACGCGGCGCCCAGCTCGGCATCCTGATCAAGGGGCCGGAGGTGCTGGAGTCCACCCGCCAGGTAGACACCGTGGTGCTGGACAAGACCGGCACCGTCACCACCGGACGGATGACCCTGGTCGACGTGCTCCCCGCCGCCGGCCAGGACGCCGGCGAACTGCTCCGGCTGTCCGGCGCGCTGGAGGCCGCTTCCGAGCACCCGATCGCCCGGGCGGTCGCCGAGGGCGCGGCGCAGGCCGGTCCGGTGCCGCCGGTCACCGGCTTCGCCAACGCCGAGGGGCTCGGCGTGACCGGTTCGGTCGAGGGCCGGGACCTGGTGGTCGGGCGGCTCCGGCTGCTGCGGGAGCGGGGTCTCGACGTACCCGAGGAGGTCGTGCGGGCGGTGACCGACGCGGAGGCCACCGGCCGGACGGCGGTGCTGGCCGGTTGGGACGGCCGGGCCCGCGGCGTGCTCGCGGTGGCAGACGTGGTGAAACCCACCAGCCGGGCCGCCGTCGCGCGGCTGCGCGAGCTCGGGCTCACCCCGGTGCTGCTCACCGGCGACAACACCACGGTCGCCCGGGCGGTGGCCACCGAGGTCGGCATCGACCAGGTGACCGCCGAGGTACTGCCCGCCGACAAGGTCGACGTGGTGCGACGGCTCCAGGCCGAGGGGCGGACGGTGGCCATGATCGGGGACGGCATCAACGACGCCGCCGCGCTGGCCCAGGCCGATCTCGGGCTGGCCATGGGCACCGGCACCGACGTGGCGATCGAGGCGTCCGACCTGACCCTGGTCCGGGGCGACCTGACCGCCGCCGTGGACGCCATCCGGCTCTCCCGGCGGACGCTGCGCATCATCAAGGGCAACCTGTTCTGGGCGTTCGCCTACAACGTGGCGGCCCTGCCGCTGGCCGCCGCCGGCCTGCTCAACCCGATGATCGCCGGCGCCGCGATGGCGTTCTCATCGGTCTTCGTGGTGGCGAACAGCCTCCGGCTGCGACGCTTCCACCCGGTCAGCTGAGCCGGTGCACATAAGCGACACCGGGCCGGCACCTCGCCGGCCCGGCGTGCCATGTGTGAATCAGTCGGCGGCCAGGCGCGCGGCGCGTACCTCCAGATAGCGCTGCTCGGGCCGGCTGGTGGTCGCCCGCGCCGCGGCCAGGTACGCCTCCCGCGCCTCGTCCCGCTCGCCGGCCAGTTCCAGCAGGTGGGCGCGGACGGCGGCGAGCCGGTGGTGCCCGGCCGTACGCTCGTCGGCGGCGAGCGGCGGGAGCAGGGCGAGCCCGGCCCGGGGGCCGTCCACCATGGCCACCGCGGCGGCCTGGTTGAGGGTGACCATCGGGTTCGGCGCGATCCGGGCGAGCACCCGGTAGAGCGCGACGATCTGCGGCCAGTCCGTCTCCGCCGCTGTCGGCGCCTCGGCGTGCACCGCCGCGATCGCCGCCTGCACCTGGTACGGGCCGGGCGGTGACCAGGTCAGCGCCTCGGTCACCAGCGCGATCCCCTCGGCGATCTCCTGCCGGTCCCAGCGGGTGCGGTCCTGCTCGGCCAGCGGGACCAACTCCCCGCCCGGGCCGGTCCGGGCGACCCGGTGCGCGTCGGTGAGCAGCATCAACGCCAGCAGCCCGGTGACCTCGCCGTCGTCGGGGAGCAGCCGGTGCAGCTCCCGGGCCAGCCGGATCGCCTCGCCGGTCAGCTCCGCCCGGTGCAGTTCGCCGCCGCTGGAGGCGGTGTAGCCCTCGTTGAAGATCAGGTAGAGCACATGCAGCACGGCGCGTAGCCGCGCGTCGCGGTCGGCGGCCGAGGGCAGCACGAAACGGGCCCCCGCCGCCTCGATCCGCTGCTTGGCCCGGCGGATCCGCTGGCTCATCGTCGCCTCCGGCACCAGGTACGCCCGGGCGATCTCCGCCGTGCTCAGCCCGCCGACCGCCCGTAGCGTGAGCGCCACCTGGGCGGAGCCGGTGAGCGCCGGATGGCAGCAGAGGAACAGCAGCTTCAGCGTGTCGTCCCCGCTCGGCGGCTCCTCGTCGGCGGGTGGCGCGACCGCCGCGTACGCCGGCTCCCGGACCGCCACCGCGACCTCACGGTCCCGGCGGGCCCGCTCGCTGCGCCACTCGTCGGTGAGTCGGCGGGTCGCCACGGTGACCAGCCACGAGCGGGGATGGTCCGGAACGCCCTGCGTCGGCCACTGGGTGGCGGCGGCGAGCAGCGCCTCCTGCACGGCGTCCTCGCAGGCGTAGAACTGGCCATGCCGGCGGGCCAGCACGCCGAGGACCTGCGGCGCGAGGGCACGCAGCAGGTCCTCGACGCTCGCGGACGTCACATCTCCGTCCCGGCCTGGTCCATCACCGGACGCACCTCCAGCACCCCGACGCCGTGCCGCACGTCCGGCCAGCTCGCGGCGATCTCGGCGGCCCGCTCCGGGGTCTCGCAGTCGACCATCAGGTAGCCGGCGAACTGCTCCTTGCTCTCCATGAACGGCCCGTCGGTGATCTCGGCGCCGGCGGCGCCGGACCGGACCGTACGGGTCTGCGACGGGTGGGCCAGCGCCTCGCCGCCAACCAGTTCCCCGGAGTCGGTCAGAGCCTTCATGATCTCGTCCACCGCACCGAAGATCGCGTTCCGGTCCGCCTCGGACAGCTCCTCGACGAAGCCGGGCCGGTTCCAGATCAGCAGCATGTATTTCACGGGTCCACTCCTCGGGTACGGGCCACCGGCGGCGGCGCCTCTCGCAGACGGGTCGGAGCCGGGACGTCCGATCCGACATCATTCCCGAGAAAAGTCAGCGGCCCCGGCGTACCGGCCGGCGTGGCGGGGCGCCGACGTCGAGCGAAGCCCGGTCGGCGGCCGAGGTGCCCGAGTTCCAGCCCTCGGCGTCGCGCACCTGGAGCCGGTGCCGGGTGACGCCGGGAAAGAGTTGGTCGACGCGTTCCCGGACGGCGTCCGAGCGGGCGGCGAGCACCGGGAGCAGCCGTTCTCCGCCGCGTTCCGCGGCCGCCTCCCGGTCCGCCGCAGCGGTGGTCGCGCGCAACCGCTCGCCGATCCGCAGCGCGAACGCGTTCAGGAACGACTCGTCGTAGCCCTTGGTGCGCCGACGGTGGGCCGCACTGCGTTCGCCCCGGCCGCTGCCTGTGCTGCGTTCGCCTCGCCCGCTGCCTGTGCTGCGTTCGCCCCGGCCGTGCAGCATCGCCGCGGTGGCCTGCACCAGCAGCGAGGTGTGCAGCAGTTCGACGGCCGCCAGGTCGGCGGGGAAGCCGAGCACGGTGGCGAAGCCGAGGTCGTCCGACCACACCGACTCGCACCGGTTCGCCGCCGCCACCTCCTGGATCAGCAGCGCCTTCGCCGCCGCGTACGGGGCGTCGGTGCCGAGCCGGACGCCGCTGGGCTGGTCCGGCCGTTCGGCGGTGGCGTCGAGCAGGGCGGCGTCGACGCTGTGCCGGGCCATCAGCTCCTGCGCCTTCCCGGTGAGCGCCTCCGCCTCGGCGGGAAAGGTGGTCGACTCGGCCTTGGCCAGCAGCGCGCGTACCCGGTCCAGCATCCGCGAGCCGGCGACCGGCGCGGTGGCGCGCGGGGCGCCGGCCGGCCCGCCCGGTGGCGGGCGGAGCACCGCGATCGGCGGCAGCCCTTCGACCAGCACCAGCGCGTCGACGGCGTCCCGCAGGGCGGTGATCCGATCGCCCTCGGCCCGCCGGTTCAGCCACCCAGCGTCGCCGTCCCAGCGCGCACCGAGCTCGGCGAGCTGGTCGTCGAACCACGGCGGGACCGGGCCGGGCTGCTCCCGTCGTTGGGCGGCCAGCCCGTCCCGGAGCAGTCGCGCGCCCCGGGGCGCCAGCCGCCGGGCCGCGATCCGGTCCAGGTCGACCGGCTGCCAGCCGTGCGGCCAGAGCCGCCGCAGGCCGCGGACCAGGTGGGCGAGCAGCGCCGCGTCCACCGCCGGGCCGTCGGCGACCACCAGCCGGTCCAGCGCGCGCTCGGCCCGGCGTACGTCGGTGCCGCGTGCCGCCGTGAGGGCGGCGGCGAGCAGCTGCTCGGCGTCCGGCACGGGTCGGCCTCCTCAAGATCGTCGTCGTCCGGGCGCGGCCCACATCATTCACTCGGGTCGCGGCGGATCGGGCCCATGCGCGAGTGGAACAGCGCGAGATGCCGCAACCCGGGGGCGGCTCGCGCCGCGCGCTCGCCGGTGGCGGTCACCGCGGCAGCAGGGCGAAGACCCCCCAGCCGAGATACTCCCGCTGGTAGCGGACGTACCGTAGCGGATCCTCGGTCAGCTCCCGCCGCAGTTCCCCGGCCAGCTCGTGGTCCGGGTTGGCGTCCAGCCAGCGGCGCAGGTTCAGCCAGTGCGCCGCCGCGTACCGGTCCCAGCTGTCCTGGTCGGCGAGGACCATCTCCACCAGGTCCCAGCCGCACTCCCCGAAGAGCCGGACCAGCCCCGGCAGGTCCCGGAACTCGTCCCGGGACCGGGCCTGGCACCCGGCCACCGTCTCCTCGTCGGGCGGGTCGAGCCGCCAGTACGGCTCCCCGACCAGCACCATCCCGCCCGGTCGCAGGCCGCGCTCCAGGATCTCCAGGGTGCCGGGGACGCCCCCGCCGATCCAGGTGGCGCCGACGCAGGCGGCCAGGTCGACGGGCTCCTCCGGTACGAAGGCCGCGGCATCGCCGTGTGCGAACCGGACCCGGTCGGCGACGCCCAGCTCGGCGGCGCGGTCCCGGGCCGCCGCGACGAAGGCGGTGCTGATGTCCACCCCGGTGCCGGTCACCCCGTGGTCACGGGCCCAGGTGCAGAGCAACTCGCCCTTGCCGCTGCACAGGTCGAGGACCGACGTGCCGGGCTTGAGCTTGATCACCCGGCCCAGGGTGGCCAGCTTGCCGGCGTCGAACGGGTTGAGGATCCGAAGGTCGCCCTCCCGGATGACGAAGCTACGTGGCAGATCCAGTCCGGTCATGTTCGGCGAGGGTAGGCGGGCCCGCGCCGGCCGCCAACCGGAATACGCGGTGGGCCGCCCACACCGCCGTCGGCCCGAAGGTGTCGGCCACCTGGATATCTACTGTGGCCGATGTCACGTTAGCTCTCCGCACGCCGGCCGACCCCGCCGGCGCTCCGATTGGAGAACGCCATGAAGACACCGTGGAAAGCCGGCGCCACCCTCGCCACGGCACTCCTGCTGGTCCTGCCCGGTGGCACCGCCGCCCGGGCGGCGGGCACGCCGTATACCAAGACGCCGGTCTCCGGCTCGCTCCGCAGCTATCCGGTCTCCGCCGTGTACGTCGCCGGGGTCTCCTCCGGTGGCTATATGGCCACCCAGCTCCAGGTCGCGTACTCGACGCGGATCCGGGGCGCGGCCGTCTTCGCCGCCGGCCCCTACTACTGCGCCCAGAACAACGTCTCCCAGGCGCTCTACGGCTGCGGCGACAACATCTACCCGACGTATGTGTCCACCCTGGAGGGTTACACCCGCACCTGGGCGGCGTACGGCTGGATCGACGGCACCGGCAACCTCTCCGGCCAGCCGGTGTACGTCTACCACGGCGGCAACGACAACACCGTGAAGAAGTCGGTCACCGACGACCTGGCCCGCTACTACCAGGACTTCGGCGCCAGCGTCCGGTACGACTCGGGCAGCGCCGCCGGCCACGCCTGGGTCACCCCGTACGGCACGGTCGGCTGCACGGCGACCGCCTCGCCGTTCCTCAACGACTGCGGCACCGACCCGCAGGTTACTTTCCTCGGCAAGCTGCTCGGCGGGGTCTCCGCGCCGAACACCGGCCCGCTCGGTGGCACGCTCATCCGGTTCAGCCAGGACACCTTCGCGGTCAACGGCTGGGCCAACGGGCTGAGCATGGACTCCAGCGGCTTCGCGTACGCCCCGAGCGCCTGCGCCGCCGGCCAGACCTGCCGGCTGCTGGTCGCCCTGCACGGCTGCGTCCAGGGGTACGCCAAGGTCGGCACCGCCTTCGTGGACCGGGCCAACCTCAACCAGTACGCCGACACCAACCGGCTGATCGTGCTCTACCCGCAGGCGATCACCACCGGGGCGAACCCGAACGGCTGCTGGGACTGGTGGGGCTACCTCGGCGCCACCAACTACCCGATCAAGGGCGGCGCCCAGGTCGAGACGATCATGAACATGGTCCGCCGCCTGGACGGCTGACCGAGCCACGGTCCGGCTCCCCGCCCCGGCTCCGACGTACTGGGAAGGGCCGCGCTGGTCCCGCTCGCGGTCGCCGCCGTGGTGGCGACCGTCCGCTGGCGGCGCGCCGGTCGGTTCCCGGGCCGCGCCACCGAGCCGGGGATGGGCTACCGCTACCGCCCCGGACCCGATCCGACAGCGCGCTGCCCCGGCGGTGCCGCCTTGGGCGCCGGTCAGGCCGCCCATCGATCGGCGGCGCTGGCGGAGCCGGGATACGGCGGCAGCAGCCGCAGCCCCGTGGGCTCCGGCTCTTCCTCGGCGGGCAGGTGCCAGCGCGGCCCCTCCGGGCGTTCGCGGTGCGCCGGGCCGCCGGGCCGCAGCCGGGGGCGGGACAGCGCGACGACGAGCACGTATCCGGCGAGCAGGAACCCGTGGCTGACCAGCCTGATGGTCTCCACCCGCCCGGTGGCCAGATCGTCGACCGACAGCAGCACCAGCATGCCGACGAACGCCGACAGCATCGGCACCAGCCCGGTCGGCGGCGTGCGCCGCGCCGCGACGAACAGGAAACCGGCGCCGACGGCGACGTTCCAGGCCGCCGACTCGTGCCACAGGTGCCCCGACGCCAGCGCGCCGGCTGCCGCGTGGGCGTGTGCGCCGGTCGCCCCCCGGCCGATCTGGGTCAGGCCGAGGATGAGTTGCACCGCGCCGATCTGCCCCAGCACCGCCCGCAGGGTGAGCGCGATCCGCGACCGGCGGCGCGGAGCCGGCGCCGGCAGCGCGGCGAGGATGACGTCGGTGAGGTCATCGCCGGCCACGGTGACCGACAGGCGCGCCCGGCGGGTCACCGCGGCGGCCCGGTCGTACCAGGCCCGGCAGTCGCCGCACTCGCCCAGGTGGGCCTCTGCGGCCACCCGCTCGGCGGGTGTCTCCTCCCCGTCCAACTGCGCCGACAGCACCTCACGCCACTGCTCACACCCCATGTACCGGTAGTCGGTCCGAGTGGGGCCTCGGTTCCCGCGTACCTCGCGCGATCTGCCGCCTCGGCGCAGGTCACCCTGGGCGCGAGGTCACCCTGGATGCGAGGTCACCCGGCCGCGTTGTCGCCGCGCCGGTCGCCCGCACCGGACCGGCCGGTCGTGGCGGCGACGAGGTCCTCCCGCGCCCGGGCCACCCGGGAGCGGATGGTGCCGACCGGGCAGCCGCACACCTCCGCCGCCTCGGCGTAGGACATGCCGAGGATCTGGGTGGCGACGAACGCCTCGCGCCGCTCGGCCGGCAACGCGGCGATGAGCTGTTCCAGCACCACCTGCCGGTCGAAGTCGCCCCGGTGCGCGTCGGGGGCGTCGTACCCGTCGGCCATCGGCACTGTCCGCGGGCGCGACGACGCGGCCCGTACCTGGTCCACGACGACCCGGCGGGCGATGGCGAGCAGCCAGGTCTTTGCCGAGGACCGCCCGGCGAACGACGGCAGCGACCGCGCCGCGCGCAGGAAGGTTTCCTGGGCCAGGTCCTCGGCCTCGGACGGGGAGGTCAGCGCGGCGAGGAACCGGAGGACCTGCTGTTGCGTCGCGCGGACGAACCGGGCGGCCGCGTCCCGGTCACCCTGGCCGGCGGCCAATGCCCACGCGGTGATCTCCGCGTCGTCCGCCATCCGGCACCTCCGGGCCAGGCCACCTGCGGACGGGTACCCGCCGGACAGCCACGACAAGTCGTAGTAGTGATTGGTTGGTAGCCTACCGCAAGCGGCGCGATCCACCGCCCTGCCAGTTGTTCCTCGCCGTCGGACGGGTGCCGGCGTTCAGCCGCTTTTCTTCTGGGTCTGCCAGCGGTCGATGAGCGCGGGCAGTTCGCGCCACAGGTAGTCGTAGAAGTCCCGCATTTCGGCCAGCCGCCGGCCCGCCGGGCTGTCCGCGCCGGCGGCCCGGATGCCCTGCTCGGCTGCGTCCCGCATGACGGTCACGATGGCGTTCTGGCCGGACATGAGCGTGGCCCAGGCGCCCTCCCGTACCCGGAAGTGGTCGCGGCGGCTCCCCGGTGCCGGGACCCGCTCGATCAGGCCCACCGTCGACAGGGACTTCAGCGCGGTCGAGACGCTGCCCGAGCTGATGCCCAGGGCCTCGACGATGTCCCCGGCGGTCATCGCCTCCTGCTCGGTGAAGAGCAGTGCGGCCAGCACCCGTGCGGTCATCCGCTGCATCCCACCCTGCCCGAGGGTGAGCGCCAGCTGTTCCGCCGGATCACTCAACGCCGTCATCAGCATCCTTTCCGCTCCGACTGTCGTTGGCATCACTCTATCATCTTGCAGTCTTCAGAAATCTCTGAAAGTTCGATACTGTCTGCGGCATGAGTGCGGTAATCCAGTTGGAGAAGCTGACCAAGACGTACGGCAGCCGCAGAGGTCTGGTGGGCCTCGACCTCACGGTCGAGCCGGGCGAGGTGTTCGGCTACCTCGGCCCCAACGGCGCGGGCAAGTCGACCACCATCCGCCTGCTGTTCGACCTGATCCGACCCACCAGCGGCCGGGCGCTGCTGTTCGGCCAGGATCCCCGCGAGCAGGCGGTGCCCCTACACCGGCGGGTCGGCTACCTCGCCGGCGACTTCGTGGTCAACCGACAACAGCGGGTCGCCGAATGCCTCACCTTCCTCGGGCGGCTACGCGGTGGCGTCCCGCCGGCCCGCATCGCCGAACTGGCGGAGCGACTGGACCTGGACCTCACCGCCCGGATCAAGGCGCTGTCCAAGGGCAACCGACAGAAGGTGGGCCTGGTGCAGGCGTTCATGCACCGACCGGACCTGCTCATCCTCGACGAGCCGACCTCCGGCCTCGACCCGTTGGTCCAACAGACCTTCCTCGACCTGGTCCGCGAAGCCCGCGCCAACGGCCAGACCGTCTTCATGTCGTCGCACATCATGACCGAGGTGGAGGCCGTCGCCGACCGCGTCGGCATCATCCGCGAAGGCCGCCTCGTCGCCCTCGACACCGTCGCCCAGCTACGGGCCAGCACCGTGCACGACATCCAGGTGACCTTCACCGGGGCCGCGGACCAGGCGGGACTCGCCGCCCTGCCCGGCGTCTCCGGCCTGACCGTCGACGGCCCGACGGCCCGCTTCCAACTCACCGGCAGCCCCGATGACCTCATCCGGCTGCTCGCCCGGCACCACGTGGCAGCGCTGCGCGCCACCACCCCCGACCTGGAACAGACGTTCCTCACCTACTACCGCGCCGACGGCGTGGACAAGGAGCGGACCCGTGTTTGACGCGATGACCACCAAGACCCTGCGCGAAGGCCACCGTGCCCTGGTCGGCTTCGCCGCCGGCACCGCCCTCGTCGCCGCGGCGTACGCGGGCTTCTACCCCCAGGTCGCCGGAGGCGCGATGGACCAGACGGTGCAGGGCTTCTCCCCGGGGCTGCGCGAGGCGCTCCGGATGGACGACCTGGCCTCCGCCGCCGGCTACCTCGGCTCCAGCGTGTTCGGCATCATCGTGCCGCTGATCGCCGTCGGCTACGGCATCACCGTCGGCACCCGGGCCGTCGCCGGTGACGAGGAAGCGGGCCAGCTCGACCTGCTGCTCGCCCACCCGGTCAGCCGTACCCGCCTGATCCTGGCGCGCTTCGCGGCGCTCACCACCGGCGCTCTCCTCATCGCCGCCACGGTGTGGCTCGCCATGCTCGCCATCCGCTCCGGGGCCGAACTGCGGGACATCAGCGTCACCCAGTTCGCCGCGCAGTGCGCCGCGCTCGCCCTGCTCACCATCACCTTCGGAACGATCGCCCTGGCCCTCGGCGCCATCACCGGCAGCCGGGCGACCACCCTCGGCGCGACCGCCGGCATCGCCGTCCTCACCTACGCCGTACACACCATGGCCGGCCCCATCGGCGTCGACGGCCTCCGCTACCTGTCCCCGTTCCACTACTACGACGGCGGGGAACCGCTGCGACACGGCTTCCAGTGGGCCCACCTCGCGATTCTCGCCGGGGCCACCGCGCTCCTCCTGGCCGTCGGCGTCAGAGCCTTCAACCGCCGCGATCTGACGAGCTGACCGCGGACCCGCACCGGGCGGCACACCGATCGGGCCTGTCCACCGTGCAGGTCGCGGCGCCTGAGCCCGCGCCGGCCACGAACGTCGGTGCGGCCGACCAGCCGTAGAGCCGATGGCCAGGGACGACGTAAGCTGCTGCCGATTGTGGCGACCGGCGAATGCAAATCGGGGCCTCTGTGGCTTACTGCACCTTTGTCTGATCTACGTTGCAATCCGGCCGACAGGCTAACCAGCTCCGTACATCTGGCGGCTCCTGCAAAGACACCGATTGCGTTTAGGTTCCACCAGTCCATCCCCCCTCTCGGAGGCACAGCTTTGAAGCTCCGACCCATGCGCAGACACCCTGGCAGGGTGTTGGGCGCACTCGTCACAAGCGGTGCGCTCGCCCTGAGCAGCAGCGCCGCCTTCGCCGCCGAGCCGGTGGCGACCCCATTCATCAGCGAGATCCACTACGACAATGCCGGCACCGACGTCGGCGAGGCGATCGAGATCGAGGCGCCGGTCGGCTTCGACCTGGCCGGCTGGCAGATCGTCCTCTACAACGGAGCGAACGGTGCCGCGTACAACACCCGGACGCTGAGCGGCACGGTGCCGGCGGCCGGTGTGGTGGTCGCCGACTACCCGGTCAACGGCATCCAGAACGGCGACCCCGACGGCGTCGCGCTGGTCTCCCCGACCAGCTCGGTGGCGGAGTTCCTCACCTACGGCGGGACCTTCACCGCGATCGGCGGCCCGGCCAACGGGATGACCGGCACCGACATCGGGGTCAGGGAGACCACCACCACCCCGGTCGGCCAGTCGCTCCAGAAGATCAACGGCACCTGGAACCCCCCGGCGCCGAACACCTTCGGCGTCCGTAACGTCGGCGGCAACCCCGACCCGGGTCCCGACCCGGACCCGGGCATCGGCTGCACCGTCACCGTCGACCACACCATCGCCGAGGTCCAGGGCACCGGCAGCGCGACGCCGCTGGCGGGCACCCGGGTCACCATCGAGGGCGTGGTGACCGCCGACCACCGCACCGGTGGCTACAACGGCGTCTACGTGCAGACCGCCGGCAGCGGTGGCGACCGCCCGGTGGCCGCCGGCACCGCCTCCGACGGCATCTTCGTCTACGTCGGCACGAACACCGCGAACCACCCGTCGGTCGCGATCGGCGACCGGGTGCGGGTCAGCGGCATCCCGAGCGAGTACAGCGGCCTCACCCAGCTGAACATCGCCGCCAAGAGCGACGTGGAGATCTGCGCGCACGGCGCGGCCCTGCCCGCCCCGGTCGCGCTCAGCCTGCCGCTGTCCGACGACGCCCGCGAGTCGGTCGAGTCGATGCTGGTGGCGCCGGTCGGCCAGTACACCGTCTCCGAGGTGTACAACACCAACCGGTACGGCGAGGTCGTCCTCGCCGCCGGTGACCGTCCGGCCCCGAACTCGACGGACCTCGCCCGCCCGGGCACGGACGCCGCCAAGCAGGTGATCGCCGACACCAAGCTTCGTCGGATCCTGCTCGACGACGGCAAGACCACCAACCTGGCGACCGCCGGGCTGCTGCCGCCGTACATCTCCAAGGCGAACCCCGTGCGGGTCGGCGACTCGGTCGAGGCCTTCGGGCCGTCCGTGCTGTCGTACGGCTTCAACGAGTGGCGCCTGCAGCCGACCACCCCGGTCAGCGCAGACACCCCGGCCGTCGACCGGACCAGCTTCAAGGCCACCAACCCCCGTACGCCCGGGCCGGCGAACGTCGGCGGGGACGTGCGGGTGGCCAGCTTCAACGTCCTCAACTACTTCGTGCACTTCGGCGGCGACGCCCGCGGTGCGAAGGACGAGGCCGGCCTGGCCAAGCAGGAGGCGAAGATCGTTGCCGCGATCAGCGCCCTGGGCGCCGACGTGGTGGGTCTCGAGGAGATCGAGAACTCGGTCCGGTTCGACCCCAATGACTCGCAGCAGGCGCTGAAGCGACTGGTCAACGCGCTCAACGCGAAGGACGGCGCCGGGACCTGGGACTACGTCCGCAGCCCGGCCGAGCTGCCCGGCCCCACCGAGCAGGACTTCATCACCACGGCGATCATCTTCAAGCCGGCCAAGGTCCAGCCCAAGGGCCCGGGCCGGTCGGTCAACGACGAGACCGTCTGGTTCAACGCCCGCGAGCCGATCGCGCAGACCTTCACCGCGGGGAAGACCTCCTTTATCGTGGTCGTCAACCACCTCAAGTCCAAGAGCGGCACCGGGACCGGCGACAACGCCGACGCCGGTGACGGTCAGGGCAGCTGGAACGGCGACCGGGTGCGGCAGGCCAAGGCGCTGACCACGTTCGTCGACCAGGTCAAGGCCGACGCCGGCACCGACGAGGTGCTGCTGCTGGGTGACTTCAACGCGTACACCCAGGAGGACCCGATGCAGGTCCTCTACGGCAAGCAGTTCAAGGACCTGAACAACACCGGCAAGGCCACCTACGTCTACGGTGGCGAGTCCGGCTCCCTCGACCACGCCCTCGCCTCGCCGTCGCTGGCGTCGCGGATCACCGGGGTCGACGTCTGGCAGATCAACGCGGTCGAGTCGTTCGCCTTCCAGTACGACGGTCTGGCGGCGTTCTACGAGCCGACCCCGTACCGGGCCAGCGACCACAACCCGGTCGTGGTGGGCATCAGCACCAGCGCGAAGCCGGTCAACCTCCAGCTGCTGGGCATCAACGACTTCCACGGCCGGCTGGAGTCCCCGGCCACCGTGGGTGGTCAGCCCGCCGGCGGCGCCGCTCAGCTCGCCGGCCTGGTCGGTCAGCTGCGTGCGCAGAACCCGAACACCGCGTTCATCTCCGCGGGTGACAACATCGGCGCGTCCACCTTCATCTCGGCGATCGACGGGGACACCCCGACGATCGACGCGCTGAACAAGACCGGCCTGGTCGCCTCGGCGGTGGGCAACCACGAGTTCGACAAGGGCATCGCCGACCTCACCGGCCGGGTGTCCGGCCGCGCGGACTTCCCGTACCTGGGCGCCAACGTCTACCGGGGTGACACCCGGGCGCTGCCGGCGTACTCGGTCAGCACCATCGGTGGGGTCCGGGTCGGCTTCGTCGGGGTGGTGACCGAGCAGACCTCGTCGCTGGTCAGCCCGGACGGCATCGCCGGCCTGACCTTCCGCGACCCGGTGGCCGAGGCCAACCTGGTGGCCGGCCAGCTCAAGGACGGCAAGCCGGACAACGGCGAGGCCGACGTGGTGGTGCTGCTCGCGCACGAGGGTGCCGCGACGGAGAACATCACCTCCGCCGAGGCGCTGGCCAACGACCCGGTCTTCGGCAAGTTCACCCGGGTCAACGCCACCATCGACGCCATCTTCAGCGGCCACACCCACCAGCCGTACGCCTTCAAGCTCCCGGTCCCCGGATCGGACAAGCTGCGTCCGGTGGTGCAGGCCGAGGACTACGGCATGCGGCTGGGCAAGGTCAACCTGACCTTCGACCCGAACACGAAGTCGGTGACCACCTCGGACGCGCAGCTGGTCGACGTGGTCGGCGCGCCGCAGGACCAGGCCGTGGCCGACATCGTGGCCGCCGCCAAGGTCAAGGCGGCTGAGCTGGGCAAGCAGAAGCTCGGCTCCATCACCGCCGACGCCAAGCGGGCCTACACCAACGGCAACGAGGACCGGGGCAAGGAGTCGACGCTGGGCAACCTCATCGCCGACGTGCAGCTCGCCGGCACCAAGGACGCCGGCCGGGGCGGGGCGCAGATCGCGTTCATGAACCCGGGCGGCCTGCGGGCCGACCTGCTGTACAGGACCGACGGCACGGTGACCTACGCCGACGCCTTCGCCGTCCAGCCGTTCTCCAACGACGTCGTCACCAAGAGCTACACCGGTACCCAGATCAAGAAGGTGCTGGAGGAGCAGTGGCAGCCGGACGGCGCGTCCCGCCCGGTGCTGTGGCTGGGTGTGTCGAAGGGTTTCAACTACACCTACAACCCGGACGCGCCGAAGGGCTCGCGGATCACCTCGATCAAGCTCAACGGCACGCCGCTCGACCCGTCGGGCACGTACCGGGTCACGGTGAACTCGTTCCTCGCCGCCGGTGGTGACAACTTCGGCACCCTCGGCGAGGGCAAGAACCCGGCGACCACCGGCGACAACGACCTCACCATGCTGGTGAGCTACTTCGCCGCGAACTCGCCGGTCACCGCGGACACCCAGCCGCGGTCGACGATCGGCCAGGCCGGGCCGCAGTGCACCGAGACGATCACCGGCAAGTACAGCAAGGCGCTGGTGGTCACCGCGGGCCTGACCTGCCTGGAGAACGCCACGATCTCCGGCTCCGTCACGGTCAACCCGGGTGCCTCGCTGGTGGTCACCGGCGGCACCATCAGCGGACCGGTGTACGCCACCCGCCCGGTGCTGTTCGACCTCTCGGGGGCCACGGTGGGCGGCTCGGTGAAGGTGTCCGGCGCGACCGGCGAGTTGAGCATCAGCAAGGGCAAGGTGAGCGGCTCGGTGTCGGTCACCGGCAGCACCGGTGGGGTACGGATCGACACGGTCACCATCAGCGGTCCGGTCACCATCAACGACAACACCAGCAGCCAGCCGGTCGTTGTCGCCGCGAACACCATCAGCGGGCAGCTGGGCTGCTCGGGCAACAACCCGGCCCCGGTGAACGAGAGCCGGCCGAACACCGTGAAGGGCTCGGCCTCGGGCCAGTGCGCGAAGCTGTAGTCCGGATGTGATTCCCGGTCCGCGGCCGGAGCCGAACAGGCTCTGGCCGCGGACCCCTTTTGTGGCCCGCCGTCGCCGTGGCGATCGGTCCGTCAGCGGACGACCACCCAGAGCCTTCGAGTTCGCTATCGATCTTCGGTGAGTGTGTCGTACACGCCGGCCACGCGGAGTTGCCGTGTTACGAAGGCGCTGAGTTCCCGCAGGACCAGCGAGGTGCCCAGCCGCTGCGCGGCCCGCCGGGCGGTGAGAAGGGCCGCCACGCCTGCCGAATCCAAAAACGTCACGTGCAGCATGTCCACCACCAGGTGGGGCGGGCGTCGTCGTCTGACCTCGTTCACCAGCGTGGCCAGCAGTTCCTGGGACGTGAGGATGTCGATGTCGCCCCGCACGTGGAGCACCGTCGTGCCGTCCGCCGCAAGGGACGTACTGATCGCAAAGCTATCCACAACGTCCTCTCTCAGCTTGGTCGGTCAGGACGATGCACTCGTCGTCGGCAGCGAGCAGGGCGCTCGCCGTGCCAAGCCGGCCGACCGTGCGGTAGGCGGCGGCGAGATCCCGCCACCTGAGCGGATCAACGGTGAGCACCGCCGCAGCCGGATGGTTGACCAACAGGTCAAGCCGGTTGCTGTCAACGGCTGACGCGGACGCCTCGGCCAGGCACATCACGGGTAGCCCGAAGAGGCAGCCCTCCTCGGCAACCGCGGCGATCACCTCGCCCACAACGGTCGACCCCCTGGTGAACGCCACGATCGCGGACGTGTCGAGGATGACGCGGATCGGGAGATCGTTGACCGGACAGCTGCGGCCAGGCCGGTCCGGCCGCGCCCGGATTGCTGGGCTCGGGTTGGGACGCCGGCGCTCTGCGCTGCGCCACATCGGGTAGGCGGTGGTGCCGTCCGGGAGGTGGAATGGCTCGTGGGGGACATAGCCGTGCCTTGCGTACAGGTCACGCTCGGCGATCGTTGTCGCCTCCGTGTACGTGGGCAGGAGAGCCTGGCCCATTCTGGCGTTGCTGTTGGCGAGGAGAGTGGTGGCACGGCTGAGGCGACGGGGGCTCGGTGCGACCGCGAAGAACGCCAGGTGGTTGTGGGGGCCAGCGGGCCGGTGAGCGCTCAGGACCTCGTCGAGGCGGAGGAAGCGGTCCAGATGGTCGCCACAGGCGACGGCGAGCCGCTCGCCGTACGCGGTGGGCGGTGGGATGGGACCGTACCGGTGCAGCCACACGGCGGCGGCGGAGTGATCCTGCAGGAGGTATGCCTCGCCGAACAGGAGAGCGTGCTCGGTCCAGACGCGGATGACGGCGCTGAGCACGTCACGTCGACGGCGTTCGTCGGGTACCAGCCAGGCGCCGACGGTGCTGCCGGCGAAGGGGTCGACGACAAGATCGACAATGTCGGGGATGTCGCGCCACCGGGCGCGGCAGACGGGCAGGGTGTTGCTCACGGATTCTCCTGTTGCGTTGGCGGAGGACCTCCTCGTCCTGCTCAGTACAGGTGACGAGGCCTGGAACCCGATATCGAGCTGCTCCGCAAACCGTGGCCGACGCGCGGGAAGCTGCCGGTGGGCGCTAACCGGGTCAGGCGTTTGCCGTGCAGGCGAATACCGGGCCTCGGGCGGCAGCGATGATGACGGTCCGGCCGGCGATATGACTGGTCGTCCTCGCCGCGACCATCGAACTCAAGAGGACGGCAGCGAGCACGCCCGGGTGCCGTTGGGCATCCACACCATTCATGGCAGCCCGTTTAGGTGGGAGTTCGCCGGACTGGCTCAGGCGGGTCTCGTGTCCGGTTGGCGCGAGCGGTTCACGAGCTCGCCGCACCTGTTGCCGCGGCAGCCGAGAAACTGAAGGCTCGGGGCCCATGCGCGTAGCGCGGCGTCAGCGGGGATGCCTGTCCCGCCGGCGGCGGAGCCGCTGCCGTCTGCGCCGGCCGGAGCCGCAGGCGTGACGCCAGAGGTGTCGCCGCCCGGTTTCCCCGGCCACCGTGGCTGCGTCGTCTCGGCAGCCTTCGACGGCTTGTTGTTACTGGCCGGCCCGGACGTCGGTGCCCACGATGAGGCCTGCGGCTGGATCGCGACCATTGATGGTACGGGGTGGGGGGCCGCGGCGGGCATGAGCGAGCCATCGGCCGGCTGCGGCGCGACGACGGCCGAGTGGCCGCGAGGAGTTACGGGCATGGCGGGTGGGCCGATGACCGGTTGGACCAGGTCGAGTACCGGGGCCAGGACGGGAGGCAGAACGTCGACGACCGGCTCGGCCACCGGCCGGACGACATCACCGACCGGTTCCAGCAGGCCTGTCCCGGCGATCCTTTTCACGACGGGCGATGCGAGGCCCGCGACAGGGCGCATCACCGGGGTGATCGCCTCGACGGCTGTCGCCGTCCCGCGAGATGCTGCGGCATCAACCGCGCCGCCTGTCAGCGCCCGCACTGCTGACCGCTCACCCGTGGGCACCTGTGCCGGCACCTCCGCGCCCGTCAGTTTGCCACTGCTTGCGGCCGTCACCGCACAGCCGGACACGTTCACTTTCGCCGAACCATCCGGAGCGTGAGTCGCATCGGCCAGAGAACTGCCGAGAGCCGTTTCGCCAGCCTCGAGCAGGTCGCCGAGAACGCAGGCCCGAGCAGGCGCGACGGCCTGAGCCGAGTCATCCGCCGCCGCTTCGTGCAGGCCCCATACGCCGAACGCGCCACCGACCAGGAGCACCCCGCGCAGCGTCCACCGAGCCAGTTGGCCTCGAAACCGCAACAATTGGAACCTCCGGAGGGAGCACCACTTCACACCCAGGTTTGATTGTGCCCGGCGTGACCGCCCGGGTACTCTCCGACACACCGGGCAGATCGACGGTGACCATCAGAGGAGCGGTAGGCGGCGAGGCTTCTAGCCCCGTCATGGTTCGGGGCGCCAGGCCCGTTGCCAGCTGCGACCGCGGCGACACCGGCCACCCCGAGGCGGAGCGGCCGCCGGGGAGGTGCCCCAAAAATTCCGGCCACGAAATGTGGTTTCTGCGGCACACTAGGCTACATAGATCTATGTCTGTGCGAGGTGTGCGGCAGGAGGAGGGACCATGGGCGTGGTCGGCGAACGCGCAGTTGTCATCGGCGGCTCGATCGGCGGACTGGCCGCCGCGGCGGCCCTGTCCAGGCGATTCGACCTGGTCACCGTCCTCGACCGCGACGAGCTACCGGAAACACCTCGCGAGCGCCGCGGCATCCCGCACGGCATGCATCCCCACGCACTGCTCATCGGCGGACGACTGGGACTCGAGGAGCTGTTCCCAGGCCTAACCGAGGAACTGGTCCAAGGGGGCGCCGTCCCCTTCGACCCGGGTGCCGACGCATTGTTCGTCCAGATGGGAGCGCCGCGCATCCGATTCGCTACCGGCATGCTGGGCATCAGCCTCAGCCGGGCCTACCTGGAGTCGGCCATTCGGGAACGGGTGCGCGCGCTGCCCAACGTCGAGCTGCGCGGCAGGGTGGCGGTGAGCGGCCTGACGGGGGTGCCCGGGCGGGTCACGGGTGTGGAAACCGGCGGTGGCGAGCCGATCGCCGCGGATCTCGTCGTCGATGCCACCGGCCACGGCGGCCAGTCGAACCGCTGGTTGAAGAGGCTGGCCTTGCCGGCGCCGGAGATCGCCACCGTGAAGGTCGGGGTCGGATACACCACGTTGCAGCCGGCTTGCGGACGGCTCGCCTACTCATCGCGGAGTAGCCCAGGGGATAGAGCAACGACCGCGACGATTCCTTCACCAACAGTTCTGCAAGGGACGGCGGTGGGTGGACTTCGCTGTCCACCCACCGCGCGCCTGGTCTCACCGGCCCCTGGGTGCGGTGCCGGACCTTTGCTTAGCGGCCGATGACGACGTTGTCGATGTGTACGCCGTCCCATCCATTGGGGCTGGAGCAGAGCGGGCCACCAGTACCGGAGCACAGTTCGTCGGACTGGAAGCGGAATCTCACCTGCACGGGGCCGCCCGGCGATGTGAAGGTGGTCGTCCGGGTTTGCCATCCGGGCCAACTATCGCTGCGGCCGGTGAGCGTGGTGATGGCGGTCCAGGCTTTCCCGTCGACCGACCAGTCGACGCTGACGCCGTCGTAGCCCGGTTCGGTGTCCAGCTTGAGTGCGAACTGCAGCACGGTGGTGCCGGCTTGGGTGCTGACCGAAGGCGAGATCAGCGACGTGTCCGCCAGGTCCAGGTAGGCGGCCCCACTGAGCGCGTAGGCGTTCCCGCTGGCATCGTCGGTGCCGTTCTTCTCGCCAGGCGCGCCGCGCCGCCAGGTGGCCGGCGTCGAGACGGTCCAGTTCTGCGTCCCAGATTCGAAGTCGTAGCTGGCGTACGGCTGGGTGATCGTTGGCTGGGGTTCCGGCGTGGGGCTCGGCGTGGTGGGGAGTTTGACCTTCTTGTCGAAGGCGTAGGTCCACACCCCCCGGCCGTAGGTCGCGATCACCGCCGTGTCGGGGTCGCCGGGCTTCAGTCCGATGTTGGTGATCGGCACGGTCGGCAGGTTGTTCAGGGGAGCGAATGCAGGACCGGTGGTGTTGGCAGCACGCAGGCCGGATGCGAACGCGCCGACGTCGGTGCCGACGAGGAGTTGCTGGCCGCGCAGCGCGACCCAGGTCGCAGGTGAGTCGGGCAGGTTGCCGGAGATGTCGGTGAAGGTCTGTCCGCTGTCGGTTGATCGGTAGAGGTGCCCGGTGCCGATGGTGGCGTTGGTGTCGCCCACTGCGCCCGGCGGCACCCACCGGCGGGTGTAGCCGCCGAGGGTGACGAAGACGTTCTTCGGGTTGCTGGGGTCGATCGCGATCGCGGTGATGTACCGGTTGGGCAGGCCGGCGGCGGCCACGACATGCCAGCCCTTTGCCGTGCCCTTGGCTGGCGACTCCGGTCCGCCGACATTCGTCGCCAGCCCGTTCTTGAACACCTCGCTGGTCGGGGCGAGCTTGTTCAAGGTGTCGCATTGCCCGCAGAACCCTACGTACGCGGCGTCCCGATGCACGGCGATCGCGCTCATGGAGTTGGCCGGGTCGGTGCTGCTGGCCGTCGCCGCCGGGTCACCCGGCCGGGTGCGCGTGCCCAGATCGAACACCTGGGCCCACTGGTTGCCGGTGCCGGCGTGGCCGCTGCCGGTTTCCGGGCCGCGGGTGGTCTCGACCACCTCGCGGCCGGCGGTGATCAGGTGGCGGCCGTCGGTGGGGTCCATGGCGAACGGATTGCTGAACTTCGGTGCGGTCAATGAGGGGTTGATGCTCTTCCAGGTGGTACCGCCGTCAGTCGTTACGCTGATCGCGCCGTTGGTGTACTCCTCGTACGCCACATTGGAGTTGTCGGGGTCGACGGCGGTGAAGAATCCGTCGCCGCCGTATGTCTCGTACTGCTTGCGGTTGATCGGGTCGATCCGCAGGTTGCCGTTGTCCTGCAGCCCTGCCCAGACAGTGCCGTCTTTGGCCATGGCGGCGTAGTACGGCAGGAGTGTTCCGAAGCCGTCGTTGTCGCCCGGGCCCCAGTGGGTGTTGTCCAACTCGCGGTCGGCGTCCTGGTCGAACCGGTACCGGTACACGCCGCCGTCGTTGCCGACCAGCAGCTGTACGCCGCCCGGCGTGCTCGGGTCCGCTACCCAGATCGCGGCGTGCTGGTCGGGGTGGGTTGTCTGGTTCTCGGGGTCCAGTGGCTCGCGGTCGCCGGGGCAGGCCGGCAGACCGAGTCGGAGCAGCAGGCAGCTTGCGCCGCCGAAGTACTTGCCGACCACCTTGAAGTGCACGGGGGTCAAGCCGTCGAGTGGTTGGAGACTGGTCTCCGGCGCCCAGATCTCCTCCAGGCCCATCAGCAGCCGGGTCGGCACGCCCGTCAGGCTGGTCCGGGTCGGGTCGGGTCGGACGTAGAGGTTGTACCAGCCCTGCACTCCGGGCTGGTAGCCGGTGGCGGTGCCCGTGCCGACCAGCGCGGAAC
Source organism: Micromonospora sp. SL1-18 (assembly GCF_047921505.1). Lineage (NCBI taxonomy): Bacteria > Bacillati > Actinomycetota > Actinomycetes > Micromonosporales > Micromonosporaceae > Micromonospora > Micromonospora sp. SL1-18. The sequence goes on from NZ_JBLROA010000026.1 coordinate 82,356, forward strand.
CGCTGGCCGGGTCGGCGGCCAGGGTGGTGCCGGAGGCGAGCAGCTTCCAAGTGGAACCGAAGTCTGTTGATACGTACAGGCCGTTGAGCACGGTCGTGCCCAACGGCGAGGTGGCTCCGGTGTCCGAGATGTCGACGCCGATCACGCCGCCGTTGTTGAGCAGCTTGGCGTCCTGCACCATCGCGTAGATCACGTCGTGGTTCTGGGCGGCGCCGGTGGCCGCGCCGAGGGCCATTCGCCCGATGTTGTCCGGGGGCACGAAGCCGCTCGGGGACAACTTGGCGAACGAGCCGGGCGCGCCGGTGGCTGACCGGTACAGGCCGTTGTTGGGCGACTGCACGGACCCGTCGGCGTTCTTGCGGTTCCCGCCGCGCCAGCCGACCGCGGCGAGCACTGTCCCTGCTGTGGTCTTGGTGCCGACACCGCCGGGGGCGACCACGACCACGTCGGTGACCACGTTCGCCAGGGCGCACGTCGGCGCACCGTTGGCGGACACGTCGGTTACGCCGGCGCACTGCCCGGTGGGGAGCTTGGCGTTGGCGTAGGTCTTGCCGCCGTCGGTCGAGACGAAGAGTCCGAGTTGGGTGGCCGCGTACACCTTGCTGGGGTCGGCTGGATCGACTGCGACCCGGAAGCCGAGCGCGCCGTCCGGTACGCCGGAGGCGCGGCTCCAGGTGGTGCCGCCGTCGATCGAGTAGTAGGCGCCGATACCGGTGTAGGCCGCGGAGCCGAAGGTGGGCTCACCGGTCAAGGCCACCAGGGTGCCGCCGTTGGCTGAGGTCCAGGCGATGGCGCCGGTCACCGTGGTCGGCAGGTTGCCGCTGGCGTTGTGCCAGGTCTTGCCCCAGTCGGTAGACGACCAGATGCCGCCTGTGCCGACGGCGGCGAAGAGGCGTTTGCCGGCCGGGTCGTAGGCGAAGTCGTCCACTCGTCCGGCGTTGTGCACCAGGCCGAGCCCGTTGACCTGCGGGTAGCGCGGGTCGTTGACGATCAGGGGGCCAACGCCGTACGGAGCGCCGGTGCCGGAGGTGCCGTTGACCAAGCCGGGTTTCATGACGGCACGCTCGGCCACGGCGGCGCTGTAGGCGCCCTGGGCCCAGGCCCCGTAGGGTGCCATCCGGGGCATGGCCTGTGCGCCGGCCATCATCGCCAGCTCGTTGAGCGACTCCGGGCGCTTCACCCGCATGCAGTGCTCGCTCCACTCGCTGGCTGGTATCGAGGCCAGCGCGGGGAACTCACGCAGCATCTCCCGCTTGAATTCGTCGCTTTGCTCGTCGTCCTCGTCGTCGTCCCGCTCGCGGCTGGGGTCCTCACGGCTCATCTCGGCCCGTACCTCGTCGGCCAGGTCGGTGACGGGACGGAAACCGGGCGCGCAGCTCGCCTCGGACGCGGAGGGACTGATAGTAAGCGCGACGATACCGCCTGCGGTGACGGCGGCGACCGTGGCGGTGATCGCGATCGGTATTCGATAGCGTTTCAGGCTCATCGGATCCTCAGGGGGCTGTAGGCGGCTGCCGGTACGTGGGGTAATGCTCCGCCCCGCGGAGGTGCCATCGGGGTTGATCGATGATGCCTTTGCGGGGTCCCGTTGCTCGGGTATCGCCACCACGACGAGAAACGCAACAGCTCAGTCGCAGGTTGCCGCCCGGGCGCTGCAAGACGGGTATGTCGTCCGGATGGGGCCGGAGTCTGTAGCGAGCTACGCCCGTCCATGCCGGCACGCATGCTGGCCTGGGCCGTCTTGGTGCCGCATGAGCCCACCCGCCGCACGCTGCTGGCTGCGTGTTCCGCCCCCTCATCAGGGGTAGCCAGTGGACTGCGGTGCATGTTCGGGATCTTGTGCTGGTCGGGGCCGACAGGCCGGGTCGTCCGTTCGCGGGATGAGCCGGGTGGACTTTTGACCGATGGTGAGTAAGGTCAGCTAGCTG